>JAFKFE010000341.1 GCA_017308345.1 Alphaproteobacteria bacterium
AGGTGCTGGCGCCGTTCAACAAGGCGTTCCAGCCGACGGGCGGCCTGAAAGTGCTCGCCGGAAATCTCGGCCACGCCGTTATCAAGACTTCCGCCGTGAAGCCCGAGCGGCGCATCATCGAGGCGCCGGCAAAGGTGTTCGACAGCCAGCAGGGCCTGAACGACGCCTTCAAGGCCGGCACGCTCACTGGCGATTTCATCGCGGTCATCCGTTTCCAGGGACCGAAGGCCAACGGCATGCCGGAGTTGCACAAGCTGACCACCGTGCTTGGCATCCTGCAGGATCGCGGCCAGCGCGTGGCGCTGGTGACCGACGGGCGCATGTCGGGCGCTTCCGGCAAGGTGCCGGCTGCGATCCATGTGACGCCGGAAGCGGTCGAGGACGGACCGATCGCCAGGATCCATGACGGCGACGTCATCCGCCTCGACGCCGATGCGGGCACGCTCGAAGTGCTGGTCCCAGGAACGGAATTCGCGCTGAGGCGCACGGCCGACGCCGACCTCATCGGCAACGAGTTCGGCTTCGGCCGCGAGCTCTTCGCGGGCTTCCGGCAACTGGTCGGGCGCGCCGACCACGGGGCGGCGGCGTTCGGCACCGCCTGATCTTGTTTCGTGTGACAAGCAGCTTGCGCTGACTATACAAAATTTTGTATAGTCAGCCGTGTGAAAATGCTTATGTTCCGGGGCAGCGCCCTAACCGATCTGCGCGCCTTTCCGAACACGGCACGGCGTGAAGCAGGCTATCAGCTCGACAAGGTACAGAACGAGCAACCTCCGACCGACTGGAAGCCAATGACGACGGTCGGCAAGGGGGTACTTGAAATCAGAATCAGGGATGAGACCGGCGCGTTCAGGGTCATCTACACCGCCAAATTTGCCGACGCGATCTACGTACTGCATTGCTTCCAGAAGAAGACGCAGAAGACCAGCAAAGCGGATCTGAACTTGGCCGCAAAACGCTACAGCGATCTCATGAAGGAGCTAGGCCAGTGAGCGACGAAATTTTTGCAAGTGTGTGGGACGCCATCGAAGACACTCCCGCCGAAGCAGAGAACATGAAGCTCCGCTCCACGCTCATGATGGCGTTGGAGAAGCATATTCGAGCAAAGGGCTGGACGCAGTCCGAAGCCGCGCATCGTCTTGGCATGACGCAGCCACGCGTGTCCGATCTCCTGCGCGGGAAGATCAACCTGTTCGCCCTCGACACCCTCGTCAACATGGCGGTCGCGGCCGGGCTTCATGTCGAAGTGCGCGTCTCGGAAGCTGCCTGATCGGCGAAGCCGGGTGCGCGCG
>JAFKFE010000342.1 GCA_017308345.1 Alphaproteobacteria bacterium
ATGAGAATTGTGCCTATGCCGATGAATGGAGGTCCGAGCTGATCAGGTGGGCGAGTTGAGGCTTGCCGGCCGGCCAGCGCCCGACAGTCGGATGAAAGGCGCTTCAAGTTCACTGGCTGGATAGAACGGTCGAGATGGCGGTGCACGCCATGTCGGCGGACTTTAATTGAATTCGCCTTGGCGGCGTCCTATACGTCGAGCCGATGGAAACCCTAGCCAGCGCCCAAAAACAAATCACTCCGCTGTCCGGCAGCAAGCCTCGTGCGGGACGGGCAGCGCCGTTCCTGCCGATGAGCCGCGCCGAAATGACGGCGCTTGGTTGGGATGAGTGCGACATCGTGCTGGTCACGGGCGACGCCTATGTGGATCATCCGAGCTTCGGCATGGCCATCATCGGCCGCCTGCTCGAATCCCAGGGTTTTAGGGTCGGCATCATCTCGCAGCCCGACTGGCAGTCGGCGGAGCCGTTCAAGGCGCTGGGCAGGCCGCGGCTGTTCTTCGGCATCACCGGCGGCAACCTCGATTCCATGGTCAACCGCTATACCTCGGACCGCAAGCTGCGCCATGACGACGCCTATACGGCGGGCGGCGAAGGCGGCAAGCGGCCGGACCGCTGCACGATCGTCTATACGCAGCGCTGCCGCGAGGCCTACAGGGACGTGCCGGTGGTGCTGGGCGGCATCGAAGCGTCGCTGCGCCGCATCGCCCATTATGACTACTGGTCCGACAAGGTGCGCCGCTCGATCCTGGCCGATGCAAAGGCCGACCTGTTGATCTACGGCAATGCCGAGCGCGCCGTTGTCGAGGTGGCGAACCGGCTTGCCGCCGGCGAGACGCCACGCCAGCTCGAGTCCATCAGGGGCGTCGCGCTGTTCCGCCGCGTGCCCGAGCACTTCACGGAACTGCATGCCGACGATCTCGATTCGGCCGACGAGGGCGCCAGCCGCAAGCCCGGCGACACAGTGATCCGGCTGCCATCCTTCGAACAGGTCGAGGACGACCGCGATGCCTATGCCCGCGCCTCGCGCGTGCTGCACCGCGAGGCCAATCCCGGCAATGCCCGCCCGCTCGTCCAGCGCCATGGCGACCGCGACCTGTGGCTGAACCCGCCGCCCATCCCGCTGACCTCCGAGGAGATGGACGCCGTCTACGATCTGCCCTATGCGCGCGCGCCGCACCCGTCCTATGGCGACGCCAAGATCCCCGCCTGGGACATGATCAAGTTTTCGGTGACGGTGATGCGCGGCTGCTTCGGCGGCTGCACCTTCTGCTCGATCACCGAGCACGAAGG
>JAFKFE010000343.1 GCA_017308345.1 Alphaproteobacteria bacterium
GACCTGCATCAAGGCGGCCGGCGACGTGCCCGCCGGGCAGATCGTCTTCTTCCGCTCCTTCTTCGCCATCTTCCCGATCATCGCCTTCCTGGCCCTCAAGGGTGAACTGGCCACCGCCTTCACGACCAGGCGGCCATTCAACCATGTCGCGCCCGGCATCGTTGGCGTCCGCGCCATGGGGCTCGGCTTCTTCGCGCTGACCAGGCTGCCGCTGCCGGAGGCGATCACGCTGAATTATGCCCAGCCGCTGCTGGTCGTGGTGTTCTCCTCGATCTTCCTCGGCGAGACCATCCGCGTCTACCGCTGGAGTGCGGTCGCGGTCGGTCTTGCCGGCGTGCTGATCATCTCCTGGCCGGAACTGACGCTGCTCAATTCCGATCAAGGCCTCGACGACCAAGAGGTGCTTGGCGTCATGGCGGCGCTGATCGCCGCGGCGATCTCGGCGGTCGCCATGCTCCTGGTGCGCAATCTCGTGCACACGGAGAAGACGGCGACCATCGTCCTGTGGTTCTCCTCGACGGCTTCGGTGCTGTCGCTTTTCACGCTGCCCTTCGGCTGGCAGGCGCTGACGCCGATGCAGGCCGCGCTGCTTGTCGTCGCGGGTTTCTGCGGCGGGCTCGGCCAGATCCTGATGACGGCGGCCTATCGCCATGCCGAAGCCTCCGTCGTGGCGCCCTTCGAATACACCTCGATGATCCTCGGCGTCGTCGTCGGCTATTTCGTCTTCGGCGACGTGACATCGCTCAACACGCTGGTCGGCGGCGTGATCGTGGTCGCCGCCGGCATCTTCATCATCTGGCGCGAGCGGCAGCTCGGCCTGGAGCGCACGCGCACGAGGACAGCCACGCCGCCGCAGGGATGATCAGGACAGTGCCTGTCCAGACGGGAAATCGGATTGCGCTTCTGGCCGGGACAGGCGGAAGGCATCCAGAGGGCTGCAGCGCTGCTCGATAGACTGAAGTAGCGGGTAGGATGAAAGATCGCATCCGAAGCGACGGGCGTTGCCCATTTGCGGAATAAGGTGAAGATCGGCCCATCCCGGTTCACCACCAAAGCAGAACGGCCAGTTGACGGTGCGCCGGCTGAGCGTTTCCTCTAGGGCTGCAAAGCCTAGGCCCAGCCAATGCAGCACCCATCGATCGACACCGGCTTGGTCGATGGCGAGATCGGCCTGTAGGAACCTTCGAATGCGTTGCACTGTGATGGCGTGCATTTCCGACGCGATATGCGCCGCGAAGGCCCGGGCTTCCGCGCGTGTGACCGGGTCGGGCGGTAGCAGGCTTGGCTCAGCTTTCAGACGAAGCGCAATCCGGACACGCTCACCGGCTGAGTTTTGCCAACGGGTCAGCAAGCGCATTGGGCGTCTCCGATCGATGGGCTCCGATGCCAGCCTGCGGACCCGCCCGGCGGGGAGGATGCCAGCAAAGGGCAACCCTTCATCTCACGCCGCCCGCTCCTTGGCGAGTCGCACCAGCACAATCCGTGTCTGCTCATCCGCCGGGAAGAAGGATTCGATCGCCAGTTCCGACAGGGTGACGTCGAGCGGCGTGCCGAACACGGTGATGGTGCTGATGAAGGACAGCACCTGATCGCCATGCGCGAGCCGCAGCGGATGCACGATGCCGCTCGGCTCGGCCGGCGCGGGCCGGCCGTTCTTCAGACCGGACGGATAGATGCGCAGCTCGCGCTCCAGTTCGATCAGCACCGGATCGCCGGTCATATCGTTCTGGTGCTTAAGCCGTTCGAGCAGATGCGCGCGCCATTCCGCCAGATTGACGATGCGCGGCGCCACGCCGCCCGGATGGAGGCTGAGCCTCAGCACGTTGACAGGCGGCGCGAGCAGCGACACTTCGGAGATGTCGGCGAGGAACGGCGCAATCGCGGTGTTGGCCGAAACGAGGTTCCAGTGCCGGTCCACGGCCAGTGCCGGAAAGGGCTCGTGACCCTTGAGCACGGTCTCGACCGCGGCCAGCGCCGGCGCCAGCGTCGCATCGGTGAGCGGCTTTTCGCTGAAGCTCGGCGCGAAGCCGGCGGCAAGCAGGAGCTGGTTGCGCTGCCTGAGCGGGATCGACAGTCGCTCGGCCAGATGCAGCACCATGTAGCGCGAAGGCTGGGCGCGCCCGCTTTCGACGAAGGAAAGATGCCGCTGCGAGATGTCAGCCTCCATGGCAAGGTCGAGCTGGCTCATGCGCCGCCGCGTG
>JAFKFE010000344.1 GCA_017308345.1 Alphaproteobacteria bacterium
AAGCGCTATCCGACCCAGCTTTCGGGCGGCCAGCGCCAGCGCGTGGCGCTCGCCCGCGCCATCGTCTTCGAGCCGAAGGTGCTGCTGATGGACGAGCCGCTCTCGGCGCTCGACAAGGCGCTGCGCGAGGAGATGCAGATGGAGATACGCGATCTGCACAACAAGTTGCAGATCACCACACTCTACGTCACGCATGACCAGCGCGAAGCGCTCACCATAGCCGACCGCGTCGCGGTCATGAACAAGGGCAGGATCGTGCAGCTCGACAGTCCGGAGGCCATCTACCGGCGGCCGACCGACGAGTTCGTCGCGCGCTTCATCGGCGAGGCGACCATCCTGCCGCTCGACAAGGCGCACGGCATCGTCGCGGGCGATCTCGGCGCCGTCGAGCCTTCGGCCCGCGCGCTGATGGTGCGCAGCGAGGATTTCTGCCTTTCCCGCGGCGACGAGGGCGGCGCCTGGCTCACTGTCTCCGGCCTGCTGCGCGGCATCGTCTTCCAGGGCGACAGCTGGCTGCTGCAGGTCGACCTTGCCGACGGGCAGGCCATCATGGCGCGCGCGCAGAAGCATTTCAGCGCCGAGGTCGGCACCCTCGAGGTGGGGCAGAGCGTCGACCTTCACGTCCGCCGCGACCGCGTGCATCTGCTCTAGCCATGACAGTCCTGAACCCGACCGCAGCGCTCGCCGAAGCCGACAACGCGGCACATCTTGCCTGGGACGCCAGGCTGGAGCGCCTCGTCTCCTTCGCCTTCACGCTGCCCTGCCTGACGGTCGTGGCGCTGTGCGTGCTGCTTCCCTGCGTCTGGCTGTTCTTCCTTTCCGCTTATGGCGCGGACGGAACGGCGAGCCTGGAGAACTACAGGCGCGTCGTCGAGGGGGCGAGCTACGCGCGCATCTTCCTCACCACCTTCCAGGTTGCGTTCGCGACGGTCGTGGCCTGCGTCGTCATCGGCGTGCCCTTCGCCACCTTCATCAACGGCCTGCCGCCACGGCGCTCGGTGCTCTTCCTGGCCGCGGTGCTGCTGCCGTTCTGGACCTCGCTGCTGGTGCGCGCCTATGCCTGGCTGGTGCTGCTGCAGCGCACCGGCATCGTCAATTCCGTGCTGATGGGGCTCGGCGTCACGGACGCGCCGCTTGAGCTTGCCTTCAATCGTTTCGCCACGGTGCTGGGCATGACCCACATCATGCTGCCGATCTTCATCCTGCCGGTTCTGGGCGCCATGCGCAACATCGACCTCGCGCTGATCCGCGCCGCCGCCAGCATGGGGGCGACGCGCGGCTACACCT
>JAFKFE010000538.1 GCA_017308345.1 Alphaproteobacteria bacterium
TCTCCAGGAAGTAGGGCGTCGGCGCCTTGAGCGTGACTTCCAGGGTGTCGGCGTCGATCGCCTTCACGCCCATGTCCTCGGCCTTGCCCTTCTTGGTGTTGAAATCCTCCGCCCCCTTCACGGGATAGAGCATCGAGGCGTATTCCGCACCCGTCGCGGGATCTTCCAGGCGGTGGAACGCAAAAACGAAATCCTCAGCGGTGACCGGCGTGCCGTCGGACCACGCGCCGTCCTTGCGCAGCTTGAAGGTGTAGACGGTGCCATCGTCCGAGACGGTCCAGCTTTCGGCGGCCCCCGGGATGAGATTGGCTTTCTCGTCCTGCATCACCAGTCCCTGGAACAGGTCGCGCAGGATGTTGGCTTCGTAGACGGTCGAGGTCTTGTGCGGATCGACCGATTCCGGCTCGGCGGCGCTGCCGCGGTTGTAGACCACTTCGGCAAAAGCATGCGTGTAAAAGGAACCCGTGGCCAGAGCCATGGTGGTGGCGAACACCGTCGCCTTCAGCATGTTTTTCAGCATGAAGTTCTCCCTGTCGGCGCGACCCCTCAGCCGCGCCTTTCTTAAGTGTTGGCGCCCCGGAGCCGTTGAACCGGCTCCTTTCAGGCGTGCCGCCGGTCCCTTCCGGCTGCTGGTGGCAGGAGACTAGACAGAGCTAAATCGTATTTCAACCACCGCCTGCTTGACGCAAAGTGAGCATCACCACGCTAAAACAGCGAAATCTAAAGCTTATAGCTTGGCTTCAACTTGGCACACCTGCCGGTTGTTCGAGGCGTTTTCTGTTTTTGCAGGCAGGTTTTGGCATTCTCCGCGCCATGCAGAAAAACCGAAAATTCCCAGTTTCTTGGTCTTGTTTCCGGGCAGACACGACGGGCACGTCGGCGATCGAATTCGCGATGCTTGCGCCGATCTTCATCCTGCTTCTGCTCGGCATGGTTGCATATGGGATTTATTTCGGCGCCAGCCACTCCGTGCAGCAGATCGCCGCCGACGCGGCGCGAACGGCGATTGCCGGCCTCAACCAGACCGAACGGCAGGCGCTGGTCACCGATTTCATCACCCACGACGTCTCCGGCTATCCGTTCGTCGATCCCAACAAGCTGACCGTCAGCGCGCAGGACAGCACCGCCGACGGCAGCCAATTCGTCGTCTCGGTCAGCTACGACGCGCGCGACCTGCCGATCTGGAACCTGTTCAAGACGCTGCCGCTGCCGGGCACCACGATCCAGAGCCAGTCGACGATCCGTGTCGGAGGCATATGATGCGGACCAAGGGGGGATTGATGGCGGCGACGCGACGGCTGCTCGCCGACCGAAGCGCCAATTTCGCCATCATGACGGCGCTGTGCACGCCGGTGGCGCTGGCGCTGACCGCCTTCGCGGTCGATGAAGGCGCGCTTTACAACGAACGCCGCGCCGCGCAGTCGATCGTCGACCTTGCCGCCATCGCCGCGGCCCAGAACATCACCAATGCCCAGCAGGCGGCGCTGACGACGCTCGCCGACAACGGCATCACCTCGGTCGCCGTGCAGCAGCAGGGCACCAATTTGGCGCCGACCGGCACCAAGGCCGTCATCCAGGTGACACCGGGGCGCTACACCGGCGTGAGCACCATCGCCGCCGGCAGCCGCTTCGAGGCGGGCAAGCTTCCCTACAATGCCGTGCAGGTGTCGCTGAAGAAGCAGGGCACGCTCTATTTCGCCGGCTCGATCATGCCGCCGCCCACCATCGGCACGACGGCAATCGCCAGCGCGCAACCGCAAGCGGCATTTTCGATCGGCTCGCGGCTTGCCAGCCTCAATGGCGGCATCCTGAACGGGCTTATCGGCGGCCTTCTCGGCGGCAACATCTCGCTCAGCGTGATGGATTACAATTCGCTGATCTCAGCCGATGTCGACGTGCTCTCCTTCGTCGACCAACTTGCCGTGCAGCTCAGGCTGACCGGCGTTTCCTATTCGGACGTGCTCGCCTCGAAGGCAACGGTCGGACAAATCATTGCCGCCATGGCCAACGTGCCGGGACTGGACCGCACCGCCAAGATCGCGCTGCAGACCCTGGCCTCCAGCGCCACCACCACCGTCAAGATTCCGCTCAGCACCCTCGTCGACCTTGGTTCGGTGGGCAGCCTGGGCCTTGGACAACAACCGGCCGGGCTGTCGGTCGATGCCAGCGCGCTCAGCATGGTGACGGCGGCGGCGGCCCTTGCCAACGGCACGAACCAGGTCGCCGTCAATCTCGGCGCCACCGTACCAGGGCTTGCATCGACGACGCTTGCCATCGCCATCGGCGAGCCGATGCAGAACTCGGCCTGGCTGGCGGTGGGTGAAGCAGGCACCGTGGTGCGCACGGCGCAGACGCGCATCAAGCTCAATGCCAGCGTGACCGTCGGCAATTCCAATCTCGGCGGCGGCATCAATCTGCTTGCCGTCAACCTGCCGCTCAATGTCGAGGTCGCCTATGCGGAAGCCAAGCTGACCGATATCAGCTGTCCGACCGGCCCCTCCAGCATCAAGGTTACGCTCGCCGCGCAGCCGGGTGTCGTCGAGGCTCATCTGGCCAACAGCAGCGCCAGCGGTTTCGCCGACTTCACCAAGCCGCAATCCTTCTCCGACGCGGATATCGCGGATGTCAGCCTCAAGCTGTTGCTGATCAACCTCAACCTGCTGCAGATCAAGGGATCGTCGGCCTTTTCGATCACCAACATGGCGCCGACCACCCTGACCTACAGCGCCACCGACATCGCCAACAAGACGATCAAGACGGTGTCGACGAAGAACCTTACGCAGTCGCTGACCACGTCGCTGATCAACAACCTGTCGCTGTCGGTCAACGCGCTGGGGCTCGGCCTCGACGTGACCGCCCTGCTCGGCGCGGTGAAGCCGGCGGTGACGACGCTGCTCAACGGCGTGACCGCGCCGGTCGACGAGCTGGTCTACAATGTGCTGGGGGCACTTGGCGTCCATGTCGGCGAGGCCGATGTGCGCGTGACCGGCGCGACCTGCGGGCGCTCGGTCCTCGTCCAGTAAGCCGCCCTCAGCCAATCCTTCCGACGAAACTGCCCAGAGGCGGCAGCACCAGCGCGGTCTCTTCGAGGACACCGCCAAGAACACCGGCGACATCGACGGCAAGAGCCGTTATCTCGACATCCCTGATCTCCGTCGGCAGCTCCCAGCTCGCCGGTTCAACGTCGAAGTTGAAGACGCACAGCAAGTTCTCGTCTTCGCGCCGGCGGATGAAAGCCAGCACATCGCCCTCGGCCCCGAGAAAACGGATCGAGCCGGCGTTCAGCGCCGGATAGCGCTTGCGCAGGGCAAGGATCGAACGATAGGCCGCGAGCACGGAACCGCCCTCGCCATCCTGGATGTCGACCGCACGCGCGTGATGCGCCTGCGGCACCGGCAGCCAGGGCTTGGCCGTCGAAAAGCCGGCATTCTCGGCGTCCGCCTGCCAAACCATCGGCGTGCGACAGCCGTCCCTGCCCTTCACGCCCGGCCAGAAGCGGATACCGACCGG
Source organism: Alphaproteobacteria bacterium (assembly GCA_017308345.1). Taxonomy (GTDB): domain Bacteria; phylum Pseudomonadota; class Alphaproteobacteria; order Rhizobiales; family Rhizobiaceae; genus Mesorhizobium. The sequence continues at coordinate 3,511 of JAFKFE010000538.1, forward strand.
ATCGCGCAGGTCTTCATAGGCGAGCTCAGCCTCCTCCAGCCCCAGTTCCTCGCCCTGGTAGAGGCAGATCGAGCCGCGCAGACAGGCAAGCAGCACGATCGAGAACTTCGCCATGGCGTCGGAGCTCTCGCCGGGCCGCATCCAGCGGCTGACATGGCGCACGACGTCATGGTTGGAGAAGGCCCAGCAGACCCAGCCGTCCGGGGCGGTCGTCTCGAACGCCTCGACGCAGCCGCGCACATGGGCGGCGGAAAATTGCGGGCCAAGCAGGTCGAACGTGTAGCACATCTGCAATTTGTCGCCGCCGGACACATAGGCGGCGAGCGTCTGTAGCGAACGCTCCTCGTCGCCCACCTCGCCGACCGCGGCGCGGTCGGGATATTCGTCGAGCAGCGCGCGGAAGCGCTTCAGGAAGTCGAGGTTTTCGGGACGCGTCTTGTCGAAAACATGCTCCTGGAAGGCATAGGTGCTGGTGGCATCGTTGGTGCCGGCGACGCTCGCGGCGAGCGGCGGGTTGTCGCGCAGCCAGCGGTCATGGACATAGTAGTTGACCGTATCCAGCCGGAAGCCGTCGACGCCGCGCTCCAGCCAGAAGCGCACCGTGTCCAAAAGCGCGTCCTGGACCTCCGGATTGTGGAAGTTCAAATCCGGCTGAGCGGCGAGGAAATTGTGCATGTAATATTGCCGGCGCGTGGCGTCCCATTCCCAGGATGGTCCGCCGAAGACGGACAGCCAGTTGTTGGGCGCGTTGCCGTCCGGCCTGGCATCGGCCCAGACGTACCAGTCGGCTTTCGGGTTATCGCGGCTGGCGCGGCTTTCGACGAACCATTCATGCTTGTCGGAGGAGTGCGAGATCACCTGGTCGATGATGAGCTTCATGCCGAGCCGATGCGCCTCGGCGACCAGCGCGTCGAAATCCTCCAGCGTGCCGAACATCGGATCGACCTCGCGATAGTCGGACACGTCATAGCCCATGTCGGCCATCGGCGACTTGAAGAAGGGCGAAAGCCAGACCGCGCCGACGCCGAGCGAAGCGACATGGGCGAGGCGCGACGTGATGCCCTTGAGATCGCCGCTGCCGTTGCCCGTCGTGTCCTGGAAGGAGCGCGGGTAGACCTGATAGATGACGCAACCACGCCACCATTCGGCTTCTCGTCCGGGATTGTGGCCAGCCATCACGAACCTTTCCTCGCACGGACCTTCTTCGCCCGACGCTCGAACATGAAATTGACGCTGCGGCCTGGCAGCGGCCGCGCAAGATCGACCGGCTGCGTCTCGATTGCCGGGCGCCATTCAAATCCATCCCGAGCCGGCAAGGAGAAGACACTTTGCCGGCGATCACCGTTGATCATGACCGCCAGGCGCCCGTCCTCGCTATCGCCGAGTATCATGACGAGGCGATGTCGGCCGGGATCGTGCCAGTCGGACTCGCCAAGCGGCGTGCCGGCCTCTGTCAGCCAGGCCACGTCGGGGATTTCCGATCCGTGGGCGGGCTCGCCGCTCAGGAAGTGTATATGCGTGAGCGCCGGAAAGGCGCGGCGCAGAGCGGCGAGCGACGCAGTATATTGCTCCAGCGCCTGGTCGCGGCCGCCCCAGTCGAGCCAGGTGATGGCATTGTCCTGCGCATAGGCGTTGTTGTTGCCCTTCTGCGTGCGGCCGAACTCATCGCCGGCGGTCAGCATGATGGTGCCGCGCGAGGCAAACAGCGTGGCGAGCAACGCGCGCTGGTCGCTGGAGCGGGCCCTGGCGATCGCGTCGTCGTCCGTTTCGCCCTCGGCGCCGTTGTTCCACGACAGATTGTCGTTATGGCCGTCGCGGTTCTGCTCGCCATTGGCCTCGTTGTGCTTCTCCTCATAGGCGACGATGTCGGCCAGCGTCATGCCGTCATGCGCGGCGATGAAATTGACGCTGCGGCTCGTCGGCCGGCCTTCCCGGCCGAAGACATCGGAGGAACCCGCAAGCCGGGTGGCCAGGGCGCCGATCGCGCCGCTATCGCCGCGCCAGAAGCGCCTGATATCGTCGCGGTAGCGGTCGTTCCACTCCAGATAGGGCGGGTGGAAATTGCCGAGCTGGTAGCCGTTCGGACCGATATCCCAGGGCTCGGCGATCAGCACGCGGTCGGCGAGCACGGGATCGCCGGCGATGGCCTGCAGCAGCGGCGCGTCCGGATCGAATACCCCGTCGACACGTCCGAGCACCGGCGCCAGATCGAAGCGGAAGCCGTCGACGCCGGCGTGGCGGACGAAATGGCGCAGCGTGTCGAGCACCATCTCGCGCACCACCGGATGGTCGCAGGCGATGGTGTTGCCGGTGCCGGTGTCGTTGACCAGCCGGCCGTCCTGCCGATGGCTATAGTAGGCTTGGGCATCGAGCCCGCGCAGCGACAGCGTCGGCCCGAGCCGGTCGCTCTCGCCGGTATGGTTGAAGACGAGGTCGAGGATGGTGCCGATGCCGGCCTTGCGCAGCGCGGCGACCGTATCACGCAACTCCTTGAGGCCGCCCGGCGCCAAACGCGGGTCGAGCGCCATGAAGGTGACGGGGTTGTAGCCCCAGGCGTTGCTCAAGCCCAGCGGCGGCAAGTGCCGCTCGTCGATCGAGGCCGTGATCGGCATCAGTTCGACGGCGGAGACACCGAGGCGTTTCAGATGATCGATGATCGCCGGATGGGCGAGCGCCGCGATGGTGCCGCGCTGCGCCTCCGGCACGTCCGGATGCAGCCTGGTGAGGGAACGGACGTTGAGTTCGTATATCAGGCCGCCGGGCTGAAGGATTGGCGGCAAAGGCGTCATCGGCTCAGGCCGCGCGACCACGATTGCCTTTGGCATCAGCGGTGCAGTATCGGCGCCTTCATTGCGCTTGGCGGCAAGCCGCCAGTGGTACTCGTACGGCCGGTCGATCTCGACGGCATAGGGATCGGTGAGCAGCTTGTCCGGGTCGAACCACAGGCCGTTATCGGGCGCATAGTCGCCGTCGGCGCGAAAGCCGTAGCGGGCGCCCTCAGCGAGGTTGGGGACAAGGAGCGCATGCACGCCCTCGCCTTCCGGGTTGAGTTCCAGCCGGTCGAGTTCGCGCGCGCCGGTGTCGTCGAAGATCGAGACCCAGAGGCGCTCGGCCGATGAGGACCAGACGGCGAAGCGGATGCCTTCGGGGGTAATGATGGCGCCGAGGGTCATGCGCGCGCCTCCCCTTCTCCCCTTGTGGGAGAAGGTGGATCGGCGCGCAACGCCGAGACGGATGAGGGGTGGGTGAAGGAACGAGGCACTGAAGAACGGAGTGCTTCAGGCGCCCATTTCTTCATCGTGGCGATCCGTCCAACACCCCTCATCCGTCGCCTTCGGCGACACCTTCTCCCACAAGAGGAGAAGGGGGAGCCCAGCACCACCCTCAAGTAATCACGCTCGGTTTGTTGCGGCCGGTGTGGCTCTTGATGCCGGCGATGTCGTCGGCGGCGGCGATGAGGTCGGCGAGCGCTTCCTGCGTGTCGAGGTCGTGCCTCGCCTTGTCCGGCTCGTAGCGCTCGATATAGACGCGCAGCGTCGCCCCGGACGTGCCGGTGCCGGAGAGGCGCAGCACGACGCGCGAGCCGCCCTCGAACAGGATCCGGATGCCCTGGTTCTTGCTCACCGAGCCGTCGACCGGGTCGTGATAGGCGAAATCGTCGGCCTTGGCGATCTTGAGGCCGCGCAGGGTGGTGCCGGGCAGCGAGCCGAGCCTGGCGCGCAGTTCGTCGACCAGCGCGTTGGCGCGGTCGCTCTCTACCTCCTCGTAATCGTGGCGCGAATAGTAGTTGCGGCCGTAGGTCGCCCAATGCTCGGTGACGATCTGCTTGCAGCTCTCGCCGCGCGCGGCGAGGATGTTGAGCCACAAAAGCACCGCCCACAGGCCGTCCTTCTCGCGCACATGGTTGGAGCCGGTGCCGGCGCTTTCCTCGCCGCAGATGGTGGCCATGCCGGCGTCGAGCAGATTGCCGAAGAACTTCCAGCCGGTCGGCGTCTCATAGATGCCGATGCCGAGCTTCTCGGCGACGCGATCGGCCGCGCCGCTGGTCGGCATGGAGCGTGCGATGCCCTTCAGGCCGTCCTTGTAGCCCGGCGCCAGTTTGGCATTGGCGGCAAGCATCGCCACCGAATCCGACGGCGTGACGAAGATGCCCTTGCCGATGATCAAATTGCGGTCGCCGTCACCATCCGAGGCCGCGCCGAAATCCGGCGCGTCCGGGCCCATCATCTCGTCATAGAGGTGCTTGGCGTGCACCAGGTTCGGATCCGGGTGATGGCCGCCGAAATCGGGCAACGGCTTGAAGTTGCGGCAGGTGCCGTCTGGCGCGCCGAGCCGGCGTTCGAGGATTTCCTTGGCGTAGGGACCCGTCACCGCATGCATGGCGTCGAAGCGCATGCGGAAGCCCGACTTGAAGAGCGTCCTCAGCGCCTCGAAGTCGAACAGGCTTTCCATCAGTTCGGCATAGTCCTTGACCGGGTCGAAGATCTCGACGGTCATGTCGCCCGCCTTGACGGTGCCGATGGTGTCGATGTCGATCTCGCCGATGTCGGCGATCTTGAAGCTCTTGATCTCCTTCGACTTGGCGAAGATCGCATCGGTGATCTTCTCCGGCGCCGGGCCGCCATTGCCGGCATTGTACTTGATGCCGAAATCCTCGTGCGGGCCGCCGGGATTGTGGCTGGCCGACAGGATGATGCCGCCGAAGGTCTTGTATTTGCGGATGATGTTGGAGGCGGCCGGCGTCGAGAGAATCCCGCCCTGCCCGACCATCACCTTGCCGAAGCCGTTGCCGGCGGCAATCGCGATGGCCTTCTGGATGACCTCGCGGTTGTAGAAGCGGCCGTCGCCGCCGATCACCAGCGTCTTGCCTTCAAAACCATCCAGCGCGTCGAAGATCGACTGGATGAAGTTCTCGGCATAGTGCTCCTGCTGGAACACTGGAACCTTCTTGCGCAGGCCCGACGTGCCGGGCTTCTGGTCGGTATAGGGTTTGGTGGGGACGGTTCTGATCATGCCTCAGGCAGCCCTTTTCGAAAGCAGCAAGCGATAGAGTTCGACGTATTTTTCGGCGCTCTTGTCCCAGGAGACATCGGCCTTCATGCCCTGGCGCTGGATCGAGGCCCAGGTCGCCGGCCGCGCATGCTGCTCGACCAGCCGCTGGATGGCATGCAGCATCGCGCCGCCATTGTTGGGCGCGAACTGGAAACCGGTGGCGACACCGGCCGACAACGCCGCCTCATTGGCGTCGATGATGGTGTCGGCCAAGCCGCCGGTGCGGGCGACGACCGGCACGCAGCCATAGCGCAGGCCGTAGAGCTGGGTGAGCCCGCAGGGCTCGAAGCGCGACGGGATGATGATGGCGTCGCAGCCGCCCTGCATGGTGTGCGAAAGGCCCTCGTCATAGCCGATGACGACGCCGACGCGACCGCGATGGCGGGCGGCGGCGGCAAGCAGCGTGCCCTCGAGGCCGGCGTCGCCCGAGCCGAGGATGGCGAGGCGCGCGCCGGCGGCGACGATGCCGTCGACGACCGCGGCCAGGATGTCCATGCCCTTCTGCCAGGTCAGCCGGCTGATGACGCAGACGATCGGGCTGCCGTCCGCCTCCAGGTTGAAGCGCTCCTCGACCGCCTTGCGGTTCTTGGCACGGGCTTCGAGGGTCGCCGCTGAATAATTGGCGACCAGATGCTCGTCCGTCTCGGGGTTCCAGATGTCGACATCGATGCCGTTGACGATGCCGTAAAGGTCGGTGGCGCGCATGTTGATCAGCCCGTCGAGGCCCATGCCGAATTCCGGCGAGCGGATTTCCTGCGCATAGGTCGGGCTCACGGTGGTGATCGCCCAGGCGGCCTGGAGGCCGGCCT
>JAFKFE010000345.1 GCA_017308345.1 Alphaproteobacteria bacterium
GATGTGGTCGGTGGTGATCTTGTCGCCGAAGAGGCCGAGCACGCGCGCGCCCTTGATGTCGCCGACCTTGCCGAAGGAGCGGCCCATGCCGGCGAAATAGGGCGGGTTCTGCACATAGGTCGAGTGGTCGTCCCAGGCATAGGTCTGGCCTTCCGGCGCCTTGACCTTCTGCCAGTACGCGTCGCCCTTGAAGACGTCGGCGTATTTGCGGGCGAAGAGCTCGCGGGTGACGTTCTTCTCGATGAACTCCTGGATCTCGGCCGAGGTCGGCCAGATGTCCTTGAGATAGACCGGCTTGCCGTCGCTGCCCTCGCCGAGCGGCTCGGTGGTCAGGTCCTTGGTCACCGTGCCGGCCAGCGCGTGCGCCACCACCAGCGGCGGCGAGGCGAGGTAGTTCGCCTGCACGTCCGGCGAGACGCGGCCTTCGAAGTTGCGATTGCCGGACAAGACCGCGGCAGCAATCAAACCTTTATCGTTGATCGTCTTGGAGATCGGCGCCGGCAGCGGACCGGAATTGCCGATGCAGGTGGTGCAGCCGAAGCCGACCAGGTTGAAGCCGATCTGGTCGAGTTCCTTCTGCAGGCCGGACTTTTCCAGATATTCGGCCACCACCTGGCTGCCGGGGGCGAGCGAGGTCTTGACCCAGGGCTTCTGCTTCAGCCCGCGCCGGTTGGCGTTGCGGGCGAGCAGCCCGGCGCCGATCAGCACGCTCGGGTTCGAGGTGTTGGTGCAGGACGTGATGGCGGCGATGACGACGTCGCCATGGCCGAGATCGTGGGACGTGCCTTCGACGGCGTAGCGCTTCGAGATCTCCGCGGCCTTCTTGTACTCGGTCTCCATCGCCTTGGCGAAGCCGGCGGGAACGTCCTGCAGGGCGACGCGGCCCTCTGGGCGCTTCGGGCCGGCCATCGACGGCACCACGTTGCCGAGGTCGAGCTCGAGCAGGTCGGTGAAGACCGGATCGGCGGAGCCCGCGTCACGCCACATGCCCTGCGCCTTCGAATAGGCCTCGACCAGCGCGATGCGGTTCTCCTCGCGGCCGGACATGGTGAGATAGCGGATGGTTTCGGCGTCGACCGGGAAGAAGCCGCAGGTCGCGCCGTATTCCGGCGCCATGTTGCCGATGGTGGCGCGGTCGGCCAGCGTCATGTTGGAGAGACCGGGGCCGAAGAACTCGACGAACTTGCCGACGACGCCCTTCTTGCGCAGCATCTGGGTGACGGTGAGCACGAGGTCGGTGGCGGTGACGCCTTCCTTGAGCTTGCCGGTGAGACGGAAGCCGAT
>JAFKFE010000346.1 GCA_017308345.1 Alphaproteobacteria bacterium
TCCTCGGCACCGAGTTCGGATCGTTGACGTCGACCTCGACGATCCAGCCGAAACGGTTCGGCTCGTTCGGCTCCTTGGCGAGGTTGAAGCGGTCGTAATGCGCGCCCCATTCATAGGCGCCTTCCGGTATGCCGAGGCGCTTGTAGTTGGCGGCTTCCCTGTGCCCTTCCGGCAATTCGCCCGAGAAATAGCCGTGGATGTTCTCCTCCGCCATCACATAGGTGCCCCAGGGCGTGACGCCGCCGGCGCAATTGTTGAGCGTGCCGATGACCTTGGCGCCGGACGGATCGGCATTGGTCTTGACGCGGTCGTGTCCCGCGACCGGGCCGGAGAGCGCCATCTCGGTGGTCGACATGATGCGGCGGTTGAGCTTGCCGTCGCGCACCACCTGCCATTTGCCGCCCTGCTTGCGGATCTCGACGATGGTGCCGCCATGCGCCGCCATCTCGACATCGACCTGCTCCTTCGAGAGCGGCGCCACCTCGGCCGCCTTCTTGCCGTCCTTCTCGACGACCGAAACGATGCCGGGGAACATCAGATGCGGGTTGGTGTATTCGTGGTTGACGACCAGAAGGCCGTGCTCGGCGGAACCGTCGATCGGGATGTAGCCGACATAGTCGTTGTTGTAACCGAACTGCCTGGCCTGGGCCTCGGCCGACTGTTTTGCCGGATCGAAGTCCGGCGAATCGGCGAACAGCGGATCGCCCCAGCGCAGCAGCACGTCGGCGTCATAGCCGGGCGCGACATGGTGCTTGTCGTCGATGCCGGCCTCGAGCTCGTCGAATTTGAAGGCCGAGCCCTCCGCGGCGCGCGCCTCGCCGGCGGCGACCAGGGCCAGCGGGCTGACGGTGGCGGCGATGGCCGAGACGGCCAGCGAACCCATCAGGAAACCGCGGCGCGAGAAACGCGCGGCGATGATCTCGCCCATGGTGCGGTTGTCGGTCGGGTTGACCGGCGGGCCGTCATTTTCCTCGAGGAGGCTGGTGCGGAAGCGCGTCTCAGGGGTCACGGTCATATTGTTCCTCTGGCTTCTTGAGGTGGCTTGAGCTTTGACCTGTCGACCCCTAAAGCGGGTCGATCACATTTTCGTGACATGGCTCCGGCGTAGCCCTCGGCGATTGGCGAAGCCGTCGATGTCGGCCCCTTTCTCCCCGTCACTATACGGGGAGAAGGGAGCTGGCCGCTATCAGCTTGACGGCCTCGCCCGCTTCGGAAACAAGGGCTGCGGCCGGCGTGGCGCTGGCGATCGCCGCCGGCGCCCTGATCACGCTCGGGCCCTATA
>JAFKFE010000347.1 GCA_017308345.1 Alphaproteobacteria bacterium
GACGACATCTCCTGCTGGTCGCAGAACCGCCGCGCCGTCACCACGCTTTCCGGCGCCGGTTCCTGATCGATTTTCGCCGGGGGGCGCCAGGCGTCCCGGCGGCAAAAATACAACATCCCAAAATGAAAGGCGGCCTCAGGGCCGCCTTTTTCATTTGCAACGGCTTGAAACAAAATTTGGCCGAAGTCTCGCGTCCTGCTATGAGCGCGAGGGCGCTTCCTCCCGTTGTTTGATTTGGAAAGGCGCATCAGGCCAACACACCCACCGCGAGAGACAGAATGCATTTCAGAACGGTCCTGAGCGGCACGCTTGCGCTGCTGCTCGTATCAAGCCTCCCGAGCCTTGCCGCTCCGGCCGCCAGCGCCGGGCAGGCCTCCGACAGCGGGTTCACCTTCCACCTGCCGACACTCGGCATCTTCGGCGACAAGAAGAAGCCGGAACAGGCGCAGGTCGCGCAGGACAACAGCGGTGGCATGACGGGTCTGGAAGACCAGCTGCGCCAGCTGAACGGCAAGATCGAGGAGATGAATTTCCAGATCCTGCAGATGCAGGAACAGATCCGAAAGCAGCAGGAAGACAACGAGTTCCGCTTCCAGCAGCTCGAAGGCGGTTCGCAAGGCGGCGGCAAGCCGGCGGGGCAGAAGAAATCGGAAGCCGCGCCCCAGGACGGAAACAGCAACGACGGCAGCACCACTCTGGGTGACGCCGGCGCCGGTCAATCCGGCACCGGCGGCGCCGGAACCGATGACAGCGTCGCCGCGGCCCCGGGGGCACAGGCGCCGGCCGACACCGGCGGCCAGAATGACGGCGGCAAGACCGTTGGCGACGTCATCGTGGAATCGCAGACCGGCGACCCCGGCAAGCTGATCACCGGCGCGCCGCCGAAGACGTTCGGCACCATCACCGTCGACAAGAACGGCAATGTCGTCAATGCCGAGACCGACACGCAGGCGCAGGCTCCCGCGGCCACCGCAAACGCACCGGCCGCCGAAACACCGGCCAGGAAGAGCAAGTCCGGCGGCACCGAGGTCGCGGCCCTGCCGTCGACCGACAACCCTGACGAACTCTATCGCAATTCCTACCAGTTCATCCTGTCGGGCGATTATCCGACCGCCGAACAGGGCTTCCGCGACCACATTTCCCGCTTCCCCAAGGACGCCAAGGCGGCCGACGCGCATTACTGGCTGGGCGAGTCGCTGCTCGGCCAGCAGAAATACCGCGACGCGGCCGAAGTCTTCCTCGCCGCCAGCAAGGACTATCCGAAGGCCAAGAAGGCGCCCG
>JAFKFE010000539.1 GCA_017308345.1 Alphaproteobacteria bacterium
GGTCGACGAGGCGCGCGAGGCCGGCATCGAGCATTTCATCTTCGTGACCGGGCGCAACAAGGCGGTGATCGAGGACCATTTCGACGTCCAGTTCGAGCTCTATGACACGCTCGCCCAGCGCGGCAAGGACGACCAGCTTGCCCGCCTGCAGCAGCTGCAGCCGGCGCCGGGGCAGACCAGCTTCACCCGTCAGCAGGTGCCGATGGGCCTCGGCCACGCCGTATGGTGCGCCCGCGAGCTGGTCGGCGACGAGCCGTTCGCGCTGCTTCTGCCGGACATGATCATGCAGTCGGAAAAGAGCTGCATGAAGGGCATGGTCGAGCTCTATGCCGAGACCGGCAACAACATCATCGCCGTGCAGGAATGCGACCCGGCGGAGGCGCATAAATACGGCATTGTCGGCCGCGGCGAGGACACCCATAACGGCTTCCGCATCACCAGCATGGTGGAGAAGCCGAAGCCGGGCACCGCGCCGTCCAACCTCTTCATCAACGGCCGCTATATCCTGCAGCCGGAAATCTTCGGCATCCTGGAGAGCCAGGAACGCGGCGCCGGAAACGAGATCCAGCTGACCGACGCGATGCTTAGGCTGCAGAAAGAGCAGCCCTTCTACGGCTACCACTACAAGGGGCGCACCTTCGACTGCGGCTCGCCGGAAGGCTTCGTCGAGGCCAATGTCGCCTTCGCGCTCTGGCGCAGCGACATGAATGGAAGCATGGCCGGCGTCATCCGCACGCTGCTGGACGAGGTGCGGCCGGTGGGGCGCCGCGGCGCGGCTTCGTAGCCGTCGCGGTGCCGGCGCAGGCCGTGCTCATGCCCGGATGCTCTCTCGACCCGGCCTGGCCTGAGCCTCGGCACAGGCTTGGCCGTCACTGCCGTCAGCGCTGCACCTTCAGTCCGAGATAGACGCTGTTGGCCGTGTAGTCGCGGCCGAGCAGGTTGCTGGTCAGCTTCTCGGTCCTGACGCGGGTGGTAATCCCGGCATAGCGATTGAGCCACCATGTCAGTCCGGCCTCGGCGCTCAGGATCAGATCGTGGCCGTCGGAGCCGGTGTAGTCGCGCCAATCGAGGCCGAGCGCCGAGTTCGCCGTCAGGTTGGCGCGGATCTGGCGCTCGCCCGTCAGACGGCCCGAGTAGAGGATATCGCCGCTCTCGCCGGCCGTCGTGGTGGTCTCCACTTCGGTTTTTCCGGTGAGCCCGATGGTGGTGCCGCGCTCGGGCGACCATTTGAGGTCGGCATTGATGCTCGGGCCGGCCACCGCCGGCAGGCGGCTGTCGTCGATCGCTTCGCGCAGCCAGCCGACGGAAAACTCGCCGGACAGCTTCTCGCCCATGTCGAGCTCGAGGCCGGCGCGCGCGCCAAGCCTGGTCGAGGAGCGCTGGAAGCCGTCGGTGTCGGTGCGCAGGTCATAGACGCGCCGTCCGGCCTCGACTTCCGTGAAGGGCGTCAGCGCGGGGGAAATCTCGTAACCGGTGCGCAAGGTCGCGGTGTAGAGCGTGGAATCGCGATCCTTCTGCGACACGGTGGTGCCGTTGGAGAGCTCGGCATCGCCGTAGAAATCATGGCTGACCGCCCCGGTCAGCGCATAGCGCATCTTGCCGACACTTTTTTCGATGCCGAGGCTGCCGTCCACGGTCTGGCGCAGCGGCTGCTTGGTGACACCGGCGATCGCATCCGGCGAGGAGGCCGACTCGGGCGCCGCCTCGTAGCCAAGCTTGGCGATGGCGCGCAGCTCGTTGTCGAGATCGATGTTGAGCTGGCCGTCGATGCGGCCCTGCGCATCGTTGATCTTCTCGCCGGAGACGGTGTTGCGGAAAAGGCCGTAGCCGGTGATCAAAGCCGAATTCTCGCGCCAGTCGGAGGTCGCCGTGAAACGCAGCGCCGTCTCGGACAGGACGGCCGATTTGCCGGTGCTGCTGGAATCGGCGTTGGATGTCGCGGTAAATCCCTGCTCGAGCGACGGCCGGAAGAGAAATGTGCCGACCTTGACGCCGGGAGCGGCGAAGGGATCGTCCTCCGGCTTGACCTTCCGGCCTTCGATGGACGCCGTGCGCTCCGCGCCGGGATCGAGCTTCTGCCTGTCGACGCTGTCGACGGTGACCGCGCGGCGGTTGCTGCCGTCATTGTCATCGATGGCGGCGGCATCGGCCTGGCTGCCTGTGCCGGCGGTGGAGGCCGTGGTCGTATTGTCCGTCGCCTCGCCGGTCTTCTTCCTGGCCTTTTTCTTGTCGGCGGTCTTGGTGCCGGCCTTGGTGTCCTGCGCGCGCTGCTTCGCCGTCGAGGGCCGGCGCGGTTTTACCGGCGTCGTCGTGGCGGCCAACGGATCATCGGTTGCCTGCGGCTGGTCGAAGATGCTGCCCGCGGCACCCGCCGCCTGGTCGTCATCGGGAACGGCGCCGGGGCTTGCCGGCTGGTAGGTCGCCGATGCGGCGTCCTGGGCAACCGCGGCCGCGGGCGCATTCTGATCCTGCGACCCCTGCGCCCGCAGCTGCCCGGCCTTGCGCTGCTGGTCGGCGAGTATGGCCGATTCGGAAACCTCGCCACGCAGCTCGGTCTCCTGGGAAAATGCCGGCGCCGGGCGCAGCAAGCTGAGCGCGCTTGCCGTCAGCAGCAGTGCCGCGACGGCAATGCCCATTCGACCGATTTTCGTTTCAGGCTGGCCCCCGGACATCGTCACCACTGCTCGCGCGGCGCGGTTGCGCCATACTTACCGAACCGTAAATGCGGATGGTTAACGGAGGGTTGAGAGAGCCGCCTTGCAGCCCCCCGATCGGCAGGCCCAGGGCAATTCTGTTGGACAGGGGCGCGGCAAAGCGCTAATCGCTTGCGCCATGCATGCGGGGTCCCCAGAAAGAAGGCAGCCGGACAGGCAGGCTGCGATCGAATCGGCGCTGAGAACGGTGGCGACGGAACAGGCCGGTGTGACGGCCCTGGCCGCCGCGCTCGAGAATGGGCTGGCGGCGCCTTTTGCGGCCGCAATCGACCTGATCTCGCGGATCGACGGCCGCGTCATCGTCACCGGTGTCGGCAAGAGCGGCCATATCGGTTCCAAGATCGCCGCCACGCTTGCCTCGACCGGCACGCCCGCCTTTTTCGTCCATCCGGCCGAGGCCAATCACGGCGATCTCGGCATGATCGCGCGGGATGACGCCATCATCGCCATGTCCTGGTCGGGCGAGAGCAAGGAATTGATGGGCATCGTCGCCTATTCCAGGCGCTTTTCCATCCCACTGATCGCCATCACCTCGGGCGAGAACTCGGCGCTGGCGCGTGCCGCCGACGTCGTGCTGCTGCTGCCGGCCGTGCCCGAGGCCTGTCCGCATGGGCTGGCGCCGACGACGTCCGCCCTGCTGCAGCTCGTCATGGGCGATGCGCTGGCCATCGCGCTGCTCGAGGCCCGCGGTTTCACGCCGGACCATTTCCGCACCTTCCATCCGGGCGGCCAGCTCGGCGCCAACCTGATGCAATTGCGCGAGATCATGCATGTCGGCGAAAGGCTGCCGCTGGTGCCGTCGGGCACCGGCATGCAGGAGGCGATCCTGGAATTGTCGCGCAAGGGCTTCGGCTGCGTGGCGATCACCGGCGCCGACGGCGCGCTGGTCGGCATCATCACCGACGGCGATATCCGCCGGCACATCGCCAGCGACCTGCTTTCCATGAGCGTCGATCAGGTGATGACGGGAAAGCCGAAGACGGCAAGCCCGGACACGCTGGTGGCGACGGCGCTGCAGACCATCAACACCTCCGCCATCACCAGCCTGATGGTCGTCGAGGGCGGACGGCCCGTTGGGTTAGTGCATTTGCACGATCTGCTGCGCATCGGCGCCGCTTAGATATTCAGGCTTCGCGCCTGTCTTCGACTCCGTCTCGGCCTGATCTTAATCTTCCGCTCACTGAACGGCGCCCGCAGTCAGATCGCCTCGACGGTCAGTTCCAGATCGGTATCCGCCGCGCCAGTCACACGCACCTGTGCGCCTACCGGCAGGTCGGGGCCGGAGACGCGCCACAGCGTGTCGCCGAGCCGGATACGGCCGCGGCCGTTCTTGATCGGCTCCGCCAGCGTCGCCGTGCGGCCGACCATCTGCGCGCCGCGGCGGTTGAGCAGCGGCTGGTCGACGTCGCCCTGGCGCGCGACCGAAATACGCCTGCCGACATAGGCCGAGACCACGGCCAGCACGAGGAAGGCAAGGACCTGGATCTGCCAGGTCCAGAAGGCGGCGTCCCAGATCGCCAGCGACACCGCGCCGATGATCAGCGCCGCGATGCCGATCCACAGCATGAACACGCCGGGCGCCACGACTTCCATCACCAGGAGCACGATGCCCAGAACCATCCAGTTCCACGGGCCGAGTTCCGAAACGATGCGGTCGATCATCGATGGTCTCCCACGGGGTTACATCGTCAGCTGTCGGTCTGTCGCACGACCGGCGGGCGCGAGCCCTGCCGCTGCGTGCCGGAAGGGCTGTCGCCCTTGAAGACCTCGCGGGCGATCTCGCCGATGCCGCCGAGCGAGCCGATCAGCGACGAGGCTTCGAACGGCATCAGCACGATCTTGTTGTTGCTGGACGAGCCGATCTTGGCCAGCGCCTCGGTGTATTTCTGGGCGACGAAGTAGTTGATCGCCTGCACGTCGCCCTTGGCGATGGCTTCCGACACGACCTGTGTCGCCTTGGCTTCCGCCTCGGCCGAGCGCTCGCGGGCCTCGGCGTCGCGGAAGGCGGCTTCCCTGCGGCCCTCGGCCTCGAGGATCTGCGACTGCTTCAGGCCCTCGGCGGCCAGGATCTGGGCGCGCTTGTCGCGCTCGGCCATCATCTGGCGGCCCATCGATTCCACCAGATTGGCCGGCGGGTTGATGTCCTTGATCTCGACGCGGGTGATCTTGATGCCCCATGGATGCGCGGCCTCGTCGACGACGCGCAGCAGGCGTTCGTTGATCGCATCGCGGTTGGAGAGCAGTTCGTCGAGGTCCATCGAGCCCATGACGGTGCGGATGTTGGTCATGGTGAGGTTGAGGATGGCGTTCTGCAGCCCGGAGACCTGGTAGGCCGCCTGCGCCGCATTGAGTATCTGGAAGAAGGCGATCCCGTCGACGCCGACGATGGCGTTGTCGCGGGTGATGATCTCCTGGCTCGGAACGTCGAGCACCTGCTCCATCATGTTCATCTTGGCGCCGATACGCTCGAAGATCGGGTTGATGATGTTCAGGCCAGGGGTGAGCGTCTTGGTGTAACGGCCGAAGCGCTCCACCGTGTAATTGTAACCTTGCGGCACCGTCTTGATGCCCTTGAAAAGCAGAATGATGACCAGGAAAACAAGAACAATGATGGCAATGTCGAAACCGCTAAAGCCCATTTCGCTTCTCCCTCAAAAGGCGGCGACCTCACGAAATCACTTAAGTGTGTTTCCGCAGCGTTACAATCAGGTGATCGGGAATATTGGTTAGCGAAGGCTTTTGCGCACCGATTTCGTGCCTGTCGGTGAAACCCGTCACACCCAGCCGGAAAGCTCGCGCCGTACCAGCGCTTCGACCACGGCCATGCCCTCGGGGCTGTCGTTGAGACAGGGGATATGCGCGAAGTTCTCGCCGCCGGCGTGGTGGAAGGTTTCGGCAGCCTCGCGGCCGATCTCGTCGAGCGTCTCGATGCAGTCGACGGAAAAGCCCGGATTGACGATGGCGATCGACCTGACGCCCTCCTTCGCCAGCTTCTCGACCGTGACGTCGGTATAGGGCTGCAGCCATTCCTGCGCGCCGAAACGCGACTGGAAGGTGGTGATGAGCTTCTTCTCGTCCCAGTCGAGCTTTTCCCGCAGCAGCCGCGTCGTCTTCAGGCAATGGCAATGGTAGGGATCACCCTTCTCGAAATAAGGCTTCGGGATGCCGTGATAGGACGCGATAACCACCTCCGGCTTGAAGTCCAACGTGCCAAGATGCCGCTTGATCGAATGAGCGAGCGCCTCGATGTAGACCGGTTCATCGTAGTAAGGCGGCACGCTACGGATCGCCGGCGCGTTTCTGATCTTCATAAGCGCGCGGAACAACTGGTCATTCGCGGTTGCCGTCGTCGTTGCCGAGTATTGGGGATACAGCGGGAAGGATAGGATACGGTCGCAGCCCTGCTCGACCAGACGACGCGCGACACTTGCCGTCGAAGGGTTGCCGTAGCGCATCGCCCAGTCGACCACGACATTTGGGTGATCGGCGAGAGCAGTGGCGAGCTTCTCTGCCTGGGAGCGGGTGAAGGTGCGGAGCGGCGACTCGTTCTTCTCGCGGTTCCAGATCCTGGCGTAGTTGGCGCCCGATTTTTTCGGCCTGGTGGTCAGGACCAGGCCATAAAGGATCGGATACCAGATCGCCTTGTTGAGTTCGATGACGCGCGGGTCAGAGAGGAATTCCCTCAGATATCGCCACATCGGCGCGAACTCGATTCCGTCTGGCGTGCCGAGATTCATAAGCATGATGCCAACCTTGCCATGCTTCACAGCCGGGTGGCCGGCAGGCAGCAGACCGGCGGTCCTCGTGGTCTTGACATCGGTGGGGCTGGCAAGCGTCATCAACGGTCTCCGATAGCGCCGCGGAAACTAGCGATGCCCTGCCGGTTTTCAATGCTGCGTCTGGCCGCACCTTATCTCGTTGGAGCAATTCAGCGATCAGTAAAATCGCTGAATTGCTCCAACTGTTTGTTTTACGCAATTCCGAACGGAAAACCGCTCGACACTTTTCCTGGAATTGCTCTGGCGGCCCTAAAAAGGAACACCCGTCCGGTTTCCCGGACGGGTATGACGATTCCCGCTCGAGGTGATTACTTTGCTGCCGGCGGAATGGTCAGCGTCGCGCCGAGCGGCAGGCGGCGCGGCTTGAAGCCCTTGTTGGCTTCGGAGATGAGCTTCCACTTGGTGGCGTCGCCATAGGCTTTCTTGGCCAGGTCCCAATAGGTATCGCCGGCGGCGACGGTGTGGCTGGTCTCGGCCGGCTTTGCTTCCGCCGGTGTTGGCTGCGCCGGCTTGGCCGGCTCGGCGGCTGGAGCAGGGGTGGTCTCCGCCGGCTTTGCCGGTTCCGCGGCCGGTGTCGCGGGCGCGGTCTCGGCCGGAACGGCCGGCGGCGTGCCGGCAATGTCGCTGGAACCGGAAGGCAAGGCCGGCATCGTGGGTTCGCTTGCCGGCGCGGCCTCGGCAGGCTTCGCAGCCTCGGCCGCCTGCGCTTGGGTAGCTGCCGGAGCAGTCTCGGCAGGCTTCGCCGGTTCCGTCGCCGGTGCCGCCGCCGCTATCTCGGTGATGCGGCCGTCGAGCTTCGGCGTATAAGGCCCGTGGGCGCCCAGATAATCGGCCACCACCTGTTCGAGGCCGGGACCGTAGTCATAGGCATCGGAGGCCTTGTCGGCGAAGACCTTGTAGCCGTCACCGCCCTGGCGGACGTAGTTGTTGGTGGCGACAAGGTACTGCTTGTCCGGGTTGATCGGCGTCCAGGCGCCGTTCTCCATCACCTCGACCGATTTGACGCGGCCGGCGTTGGGCGCGACCGACTTGTCGAAGGCGTATTTGAGGCCGGCGACCTGCGGGAAACGGCCGGCACCGTCCTCGATCTGGCTGAGGCCGCTTTCGAGGCCCGCGACAAGGTCCTTGCCCGAGATCTTGAAGGTCGCCAGCGTGTTCTGGAACGGCAGCACGGTCAGCACCTCGCCCATGGTCACCGTGCCCTGGTCGATGGAAGCGCGCAGGCCGCCGCCGTTCGAGATGACGATTTCGACGCCCTGGCCCTTGACCCGGTCGAGGATGGCGTCGGAGACGAGGTCGCCCATCTCGCATTCGCGCGCGCGGCAATTCTCGCGGCTGCCGTCGATCGCCTTGGTGGTCTCGGCCACCTGCTTGTTCTTCAGCGCCTCGATCGGCGCGCCGAGTTCCTTGATGCGCGCGAGCACGGCTGGATCAGGCGTGATCGACTTGTCGAGGTAGATCGGAGCCCCGCTCGCTTCCTTGACGTTGCCGTTGTCGTCGAACACGACCTTGAACTCGCCGAGATATTTCGAGTAGGACGCGGCCTGCACCACCGGCACCTTGTAGCCGTCGGGGTTGTCGACCATCGTCGGATACGGGCCTTCGGCCTTCGGATCGGTGTTGGACAGAAGCGTGTGGCTGTGGCCGCCGACCACCACGTCGATACCCGGGATCTTGGCGATCACGTCGCGTTCGCGCCTGTAGCCGATATGGGTGACCGCGATGATCTTGTTGATGCCTTGCGCCTTGAGCTTTTCGACCTCCGCCGTGATCGACTTGACGTCGTCGGCGATGGCGATGTTCGGGCCGGGCGAGGCGAGTTCCGGCGTGTCGTTGGTGACGGCGCCGACGATGCCGATCTTCTGGCCGCCGACCTCGACCACGATCGACGGCTTGATCTTGCCCGCCGCGCCGGACTTGTCGTTGGGCTCGACATTGGCGCTGACGATCGGGAACTGCGCCTTGTCGAGGTAAGGCACCAGCGCTGTCTCGCCGTCGTCGAATTCGTGGTTGCCGAGCGTGACCGCGTCAGGCTTCATCTGGTTGAGGAATTCCTCTTCCACGGCGCCCTTGTAGGTGGTGTAGAACAGCGATCCCTGGAAGCTGTCGCCTGCATTGAGCAGCAGCACGTTCTGACCTTCGAGCTTCTTGCGCTCCTCAGCGATCGCCGTGATCAGCCGACCGGCGCCACCGATGCATTCGCCCTTGGTTTCCTCGTCGGCGGAGCAGGTGGACTCGTATTTGTTGTTGCCTTCGATGCGGCTGTGCCAATCGTTGAAATGCAGGATGTTCAGCGTGTAGTCGGCAAAAGATACGCCGGCCGACAGGCCAAGCGCGGAGGCGGACAGGGCTAGAATGGCGGCAATCTTCTTCATCTTCGTCTCCCGGATGAGCTGACTTCGAAGGTGCTTAATGCCCTCGCTTGACCGGAAAATAACAGTCAGCCCCGGTCATGTTCACATCGGGTTCCAGCCGATGCAAGCACAAATCAGGGAGATGTTTGCCGGCACAAAAAAGGACGGCGGCTTGCGCCGCCGTCCCTGTTACTTGACGATCCGCGGACTTGAAGCGCGTCGCGCTTCAAGTCTTTGTTTTGATGCCTGTCGTTGCCCAGAACCGCCGCGCACTTCCGGGCGACATGCATCAAGCCCGACGCGTCAGCACGAAATTCTGACCGCTGGCGCTGGTGCAGTTGAGCTGGCTGGTGGAGACCAACAGGCAGTTGAAGCTGACCGGCGTCTGGCGGATCAGCGAGGTGCCGTGGATCTCGACCGCGGTCGCTCCGGTCATGGTGTAGCTGCCTTCCGACAGTTTCTGACCGG
>JAFKFE010000348.1:0-1258 GCA_017308345.1 Alphaproteobacteria bacterium
AGGAGGAGCGCGACCAGATCCGAAGCCACAGGCTTCAGCTTCTGTTCATGTTTCCAAGCGCTTATAAGGGCTGTTTCTATTAATGGAGCTTGCGAAATGAAGCTTGCGATTGGCGCCGCGATTCTCTGTCTCGGGATGGCCTCGGCCGCTCAGGCGATGCCGAATGGCCTACCGACGACCGACGATTCCCTCATCACCAATGTGGCCATGGGCTGCGGTCCGGGCTGGCACCCCAACTACTGGGGCCGCTGCGTGCCCAACCGCCGCGTGATCTATCCTGGCTATTACCACTGGGGCGGACCGCGCGTCTATGTCGGCCCAGTCTGGCATCCGTACCACCGCTGGCACCACTGGCGCCGCTGGTAAGAACCGCCTCGCGATGCCCGTGCTGCGGCCGGCATGATGAAGCCATCCGATGACGGAGCAATTCCAGCAAAAGCGTGAAACGGCTTTCCTGCCGGGGTTGCGTCAAGACAAAGAGATAGGCCGGCCGACGCGGCGAGCGCCGACCGGCGAGATGGAGGCTGGATTGGCCCTGCCCGCATCAAATGCAACGCCGCCGGATCCCGCCCTGGTCGCGCTCAACCGCTTCGGCCTCGGCGCAAGACCGGGCAACGAGCCCGGTAAGATCGGCGCCGATCCGCGCGGTTACCTCAAGGCCGAGCTCAAGCGGCAGGACATCGCGCTCATTTCTCCCGACGACCCGAGGAATGCAGGGCTGCTGGACAGCACCGCGGCGATCCAGGCCAGCATGACTGCGGCAGCGGAACGCAAGGCGGCAAGGGATCGGAAGGCGGCGCCCGCCATGCAGCCGACCGCCGCTGAAGAGCCGGGCGACCCAGCCGTGACGAGGAACAAGCCGGCCGTGCCGCCGGTGGAGGCCGATATCTATCGCGACGAAGCGCAGGCCCGCTTCGACAAGGCGCTCAATGCCGATGCAGGGCTGGTCGAGCGGCTGGTCTGCTTCTGGTCGAACCATTTCTGCGTCTCCGCCGCCAAGGCGCCGGTCGTGCGGGCCAGCGCCGGCGCTTTCGAGCGCGAGGCGATCCGCCCCTTCGCGCTCGGACGCTTCGCCGACATGCTGCTGGCGGCCGAGCATCATCCGGCAATGCTTTTCTATCTCGACAACCAGCAGTCGATCGGGCCGGACTCCCGCGCCGGCAGGAGGCGCGGCCGCGGCCTCAACGAAAACCTCGCCCGCGAGATCCTGGAACTGCACACGCTGGGCGTCGGCAGCGGCTATGCCCAAGCCGACGTC
>JAFKFE010000348.1:1288-2565 GCA_017308345.1 Alphaproteobacteria bacterium
GGCGTCGGCAGCGGCTATGCCCAAGCCGACGTCACCAGCTTCGCCGGCATGCTGACCGGCTGGACGATGGCGGGCCGCAAGGGGCGGCTCGGGGAACCGGGCACGTTCGTCTTCAACGCCAACGCCCACCAGCCAGGCCAGGCGACGCTGCTCGGCAAGACCTATCCAGGCGGCGGCATGGGCCAGGCCGAAGCGGCGCTCAACGACATTGCCCGCCACCCGGCCACCGCGCGGCACATCGCCACCAAGCTCGCCCGTCATTTCATCTCGGACGATCCACCACCGCCGGCGATCGCCCGCCTGGCCGCCGTCTTCACGAAGACCGACGGCGATCTGCTGGCGCTGGCGGTGGCGCTGATCGACATGCCGGAAGCCTGGTCGGCGCCGCTCGCGAAGCTGCGCTCGCCAGTGGACTATGTCGTGGCGCTGCGGCGCGCGATCGGTTCCACCGCCGGCAACGAACCGCAAAGGTCGCTCCGCTGGCTGAGGGCGCTTGGCGAACCGCTCTGGCAGCCGCCGGGGCCGAACGGCTTTTCCGACCGGACGGATGCATGGACTTCCGCAGAGGGCCTCAAGACCCGGCTGGATATCGCCTGGCAGGCGGCCCGGCAGGCGGAAGACATCGGCAATCCCGACGAGATGCTGGCGTCGCTGATCGGCACGTCCGTGTCGGCCGAGACGCGTCAGGCGATTTCGCGCGCCGAGTCCAGGCAGCAGGGCCTGGCGCTGCTGTTGATGGCGCCAGAGTTCCAGCGCCGGTGAGCTGGAGCAATTCCAGGAAAAGCGCGCGGCGGTTTTCCGTCTGGAGTTGCGTAGAAACAAAGAGTTAGCAGGAGATGCGGTCATGAGCCTTCTTTGCGAAACCCCGAGCCTCTCCCGCCGCGCGGTGCTGATGACCGGCGGCGCGCTGTTTGCCTGGGCCTATCTGCCGCGCTTCGCGCGCGCCGCCGACAATCGCGACCCGCGCCTGATCGTCATCGTGCTGCGCGGCGCGCTGGACGGGCTGTCGACGGTCGGGCCGGTCGGCGACCCGGACTATGCCGGCCTGCATGGCGACATCGCGCTTTCGCTCTCAGGCGCCAACCCGGCATTGCCGCTCGACGGTTTCTTCGCCGTCAACCCCGCAATGCCGGTGTTTGCGCGCCTGTTCAAGGCCGGCCAGGCAACGGTGGTGCACGCGGCCGCGACCGGCTACCGCGACCGCTCGCATTTCGACGGCCAGGATGTGCTGGAAAGCGGCCTGCCCGGCCCCGGCAATGCCGGCACCGGCTGGCTCA
>JAFKFE010000349.1 GCA_017308345.1 Alphaproteobacteria bacterium
CTTCATCGTCGCCGGCGGCTACAATGGCTTCAGCTACGCCGATATCGCCGAGGTGGTCGGCATCCGCAAGGCGAGCATCCACCACCATTTCCCCAGCAAGGCCGACCTCGTGCAAACCCTGGTCAGGCGCTACCTCGAGGATGCCGTGACGGGCATGACGGAGCTTGAGCGCAACGTGCCCGAGCCGCCGGAATTGCTGCGAACCTATGCCGGCTTCTGGGCTCGGTGCATCGAGGACGCGAGCAGGCCGTTCTGCGTCTGCGCGATGCTCGCCAGCGAGCTTCCGGCCCTTCCGCCCGAGGTGGCCGTGGAGGTCCGGGCCTATTTTCAGTTTCTCTCGGGGTGGCTGACCCGTGTCTTCGAGCGCGGCGCCGACCAGCAAACATTGACGATCGCCGCCGCGCCGCGCGTCGAGGCGGAAGCCTTCATGGCGACCGTGCACGGCGCGATGATTTCCGCCCGGGCTTATGGCGATGTCCTGACCTTCGGCATGATCCTGGCGCCGACGCTGCAGAAGTTGATCCCTGCGAACGATTGACGCGGGTAGAAGAAAGGCTGGGCCAGCAGCCGTCCGGAGAACGGATCCGGCGCGCGCGGGTGCTTCTTGTAATTATGCCGCCTGCGCCATCCGCTCCGCGTTCATCCGATAGGAGATCGCCTCGGCGAGATGGATGCGGCCGACCGTCTCGCTGGCGTCGAGATCGGCCAGCGTGCGCGCCACCTTGAGCACGCGGTGATAGGCTCGCGCCGAGAAGGCAAGCTTCTCGCTGGCGTCCTTGAGCAATGTCAGTCCGGCGGCGTCGGGCCTGGCGATCTCCTCGATGATCGAAGGCGGGCAATGCGCGTTGGTGGTGGCGCCGGCACCCAGCCTTTCCAGCCGTTCGCGCTGCATGGCGCGGGCGCGGGCCACGCGCTGCGCCACCGCCGCGCTCGTCTCCGCCTTGTCCGGCCGGATAAGGTCGCTCGCCGAAACCGCCGGCACCTCGATCCGAAGGTCGATGCGGTCGAGCAGCGGGCCGGAGATGCGCGCCTGGTATTCGGTGCGGCAACGGTCGCCGCGCAGGCAGCGGAAGCCGGGCTCGCCCGACATGCCGCAGCGGCACGGGTTCATCGCCGCCACCAGCTGGATGCGCGCCGGATAGGTGACGCGGTGGTTGGCGCGCGCGATCATGCAGTCGCCGGTCTCCAGCGGCTGGCGCAGCGCATCCAGCGTCTGCGGCGAGAATTCCGGGAATTCATCGAGGAACAGCACGCCATGATGGGCGAGCGACACCT
>JAFKFE010000540.1 GCA_017308345.1 Alphaproteobacteria bacterium
CCGTCAGCGCCTCGAAGATGCGGTCGGAGCCCGATTCATGGTCCGCGCGGGTCATGACCGCCTCGAAGCCGTGGGATCTTACGGCTTCAGCGACCGCTTCGGTGTCGGTCGCCACCACGACGCGGCCAAGTCCGGCCTCGGCGGCGCGACGGGCGACATGGACGATCATCGGCGCGCCCGCAATGTCGGCCAGCGGCTTGCCCGGCAGGCGCGTCGAGGCCATGCGGGCGGGGATAAGGATCAGGGTTGACATCGGATTTCTTGGCGGCCGAAAAACACGGATGGAAAAGTGGCAAAAGGTCTCACTGGAAGCGCCCTTATAGGTGTTGCAACGCCAGAGCAAAAGACCTAGTTTCCGCCCGATTTGACTGGCCTTTCGAGGCAGTTCGCGATACCGACGGACGGAGTGGACGGGACGGTCCGCCGGAAAAGGGAGCAAGGGGCGCATGGATTCCAACGAAGTCAACAAGCTGCTCGGCGGATTTCTGGGAACCTGCTTCGTCATC
Organism: Alphaproteobacteria bacterium; assembly: GCA_017308345.1. Classification (GTDB taxonomy): domain Bacteria; phylum Pseudomonadota; class Alphaproteobacteria; order Rhizobiales; family Rhizobiaceae; genus Mesorhizobium. The sequence continues at coordinate 507 of JAFKFE010000540.1, forward strand.
TTTTCGATAGGCCTCGTCTCGGACGGCTTGTTCGCCTCGCCGGCGCCGGAGAAGCCCGGCTTCGCCATCGAAGCCCAGGAGGGAACCGCAGGCGGTCCGGTCGCTCCCGCCGCGGAAGCCAAGCCGATCGCCGACCTGCTCGCCGCCGCCAGCGCCGACAAGGGCGCCGCCATCTTCAAGAAATGCCAGGCCTGCCACTCAGGCGAAAAGGGCGGTCCGAACAAGGTCGGCCCGGATCTCTGGGACGTCGTCGACCGTCCCGTCGCCGAGCATGCCGGTTTCGCCTATTCGAGCGGCATGAAGGATTTCTCCAAGGGCGGCCAGGAACACTGGACCTACGACAACCTCAACCACTTCCTCACCTCGCCGAAGAAGTTCGTGAAGGGCACGGCGATGGGCTTCGCCGGCCTGCCGAAGGACGAAGAACGCGCCGATGTGATCGCCTATCTGCGTACGCTGTCGGACAATCCGAAGCCGCTGCCGGCGCCTGGGGCCGCCGCCGATGCCTCCAAGCCCGCCGATGCCGCCAAGCCGGCCGAAGGCGCAGCGCCGGCGGCGCCTGCGGCGCCCGCCCAATAAACAATTTGTAACCGAGATATCCTCAGAAAAGCCGGGTTCGTCCCGGCTTTTCTGTTAGGAAAGCTGCATGGACGGCGACAAAGGCCGCCCTTGCGGTTTTCACCGGCGTCAGATGATCTAGATTGCGGTGAGCAGGTTTCGCGACGAGGAGAACGCATGAAGGTTGGCCGCTTCCGCACGCTTTTCGCATCGGCGCTCGCGCTCGCCTTCACCGCCAGCCTGCAGGCCAGCTTCGCCGATGACTGGCGCACCACATCGTCGCTGATCGGGCCATCCAAATATGGCGAGAATTTCCAGCGCTACGACTACGTCAACCCCGACGCGCCGAAAGGCGGCACATACAATTCCGTCGTCCAGGGCACGTTCGACAGTTTCAACCCCTATATCGTGCAAGGGTCACCGGCCGCGGGGTTCGTGCAGTTCGGCGGCGGATTGCTCTATGACACGCTGATGGACCAGGCGACGGACGAAGGCAGCGTCAGCCATCCTCTGATCGCCGATGCCTATAAATATCCTTCCGATTATTCTTCCGCGACCTACCGGCTCGACCCGCGCGCGAAATGGCATGACGGCCAGCCGATCACCGCCGAGGACGTGATCTGGTCGTTCCAGGTGCTCAAGGCCAACAGCCCGATGTACAGCCGCTATTTCGAGAACGTCACCGAAGCGGTCGCGGTCTCGGACCGCGAGGTCGAGTTCCATTTCAACCAGAAGGGCAACCGTGAGCTGCCCAAGATCCTTGGCGACCTCGTCGTGCTGCCGAAGCATTGGTGGGAAGGAACCGACGCCAGCGGCAAGAAGCGCGACATCACCAAATCGACGCTGGAGCCGCCGCTGGGTTCGGCCGCCTACAAGATCGCCAGCTTCAAGCCGGGTTCGGAAATCGTCTGGCAGCGCGTGCCTGACTATTGGGCCGCCAGGCTGCCGGTGAAGATCGGGCGCGAGAATTTCGACACCCAGCGCTTCACCTACATGCTGGACGACAATGCAGCCTGGCAGGCCTTCACCAAGGGCGGCCTCGACGACATCAAGCCGGAAAACAGCTCGAAGAAGTGGGCGACATTCTATGATTTCCCGGCAATCAAGGCCGGCGACGTCATCAAGAAGGAATTCAAGACCAGTTCGCCCGAGCCGATGCAGGCCTTCATGCTCAACCAGCGGCGGCCGCTGTTCCAGGATCGGCTGGTGCGCGAGGCGCTGACCTATCCCTACGACTTCCAGACGATGAACCGCACACTGTTCTTCGGCTACAACACCCGTACCGCCAGCTACTTCCAGAATACCGAGCTGGCATCGAGCGGCCTGCCGCAGGGCAAGGAGCTGGAAATCCTCGAAAAATACCGCGACAAGCTGCCGCCGGAGCTTTTCACGCAGGAATTCAAGCTGCCGGTCTATGACTCGCCGCAGGCGGAACGGAAATATCTGAAACAGGCCGTCGACCTGTTCGCCCAGGCCGGCTGGGTGATCAAGGGCGGCAAGATGGTGAATGCCAAGACCGGCCAGCCGTTCAAGTTCGAGATCCTCGGCTGGAACGAAACCGATCAGGTGCTGACCGGCAACTGGATCGCCAACCTGCGCAAGATCGGCGTCGACGCCAGTCTGCGCATCATCGACCAGACCCAGTACATCAACCGCGTCAACAATTTCGACTATGACGTGATCACGGGTCAGCTCCAGCAGTCGGAATCGCCGGGCAACGAGCAACGCGACTTCTGGAGCTCGAAGGCGGCGGACACGCCGGGATCGCGCAACTATTCGGGCATCAAGGATCCGGTGGTCGACGCGCTGGTCGACCGCATCATCTTCGCCACCGACCGCGACGACCTCGTCGCCACCACGCATGCGCTCGATCGGGTGCTTTTGTGGAATTACTATGTGGTGCCACAATTCTATCGCGCGGTGGTGTGGTTGGCCTACTGGAACAAGTTCGGCATTCCGGAAAAGCAACCCAGCTACCGCGGCGCGGATATCGATTCCTGGTGGATCGACACCGACAAGGAAAAGGCCTTGGCCGCCAAATACAAGAGCGGCAATTGATGGAACGGCGGAACGTGCTTCCCCGCCGCGACTTCCTGGCGCTCGGCGCCGCGGCGACGGCCGTCGCGCTGCTGCCGGGCCGGGCTTTCGCCGAGACGCCAACCGGCGTGAAGCTGCACGGCCTGTCGGCTTTCGGCGACTTGAAATACAAGCCGGATTTCGCGCATTTCGACTATGTCAATGTGGACGCGCCCAAAGGCGGCACCTTCAACTTCCTGCCGCCCAACTGGGGCGCCAACCAGAGCCCGCTCACCTTCGATACGCTGAACGCCTTCGTCCCCAAAGGCTCCGCTCCGCAGCGCATGGAAATGTGCTTCGACCAGTTGATGGCAAGGGCGCTGGACGAGCCCGACGCCGTCTACGGACTGATCGCCGAAAGCGTCACGATTTCCAACGACCGCAACGGCTTCACCTTTGCGCTGCGCCCGCAGGCGCGTTTCCATGACGGCTCGCCACTGACGGCCGAGGACGCGGCGTTCACCTTCAAGCTGCTGAAGGACAAGGGCCATCCGGACTATTCGCTGCCGCTCGCGCAGCTCGAGGACGCGATCGCGGTGGATGCCCACGCCCTGCAGCTCAAATTCACCGGCAAGCAGACGGCGCGCACCATCCTCAACGTCGTGCAGTATCCGATCCTGTCCAAGGCCTTCTTCAGCGCCAATCCGTTCGATTCCTCGCAGCTCAATCCGCCGCTCGGCTCGGGCGCCTACAAGGTCGGCCGCTGGTCGGCCGGCGCCTGGATCGAATACGAGCGGGTCGCGGACTATTGGGGAAACGACCTTGCGGTCAATCGCGGCCAGAACAATTTCCAGCGCATCCGCATCGAGTTCTACCAGAACCGCAACGCCTCGTTCGAGGCGTTCAAGAAGGGCGAAATCCTCTACAAGGAGGAATTCGTCTCGCGCATCTGGGCGACCGGGTATGATTTCCCGGCCGTGAAGGACGGCAGGGTAGTAAAGCACGAGTTTCCCGCGGAGAAGGTGCCTTCCATGCAGGCCACCGCGGTCAACCAGCGGCGCGAGCAATTCCGCGACCCCCGGGTTCGGCAAGCGATCGCGCTCTGCTTCGATTTCGAATGGACGCGGCGCAATTTCTTCTACGGCTCCTATGAGCGCTCGCAGTCCTGCTTCGAGAAGTCGGATTATCGCGCCGAGGGAATGCCCTCGCCGCAGGAACTGGCCTTGCTGGAACCGTTGCGCGATCAGATTCCGCCCGAAGCCTTTGGCGAAGCCGTGACCCAGGCGGTGTCGAACGGCTCGGGACGGGACCGCCTGTTGCTCGGCAAGGCGGTCAAGCTTCTCGGCAACGCGGGCTGGAAACGCTCCGGCGATTTCGTCGTCAACGACAAGGGCGGGCGCCTGTCGGCCGAGATCCTCGCCGATGACGACATCTTCATCCAGATCTATTCACCCTGGGTCGACAACATGAAGGCGATCGGCATCGACGCCTCGATCCGGCTGGTCGATTCGGCCCAGTATCAGCTGCGGCAATCGACATTCGATTTCGATCTGCTCTCCGCCGCCTTCAGTTTCGGCGCCACGCCGACCCGCGACGACCTCGAGATTTTCTTCCACTCGCGCAGCGCCGGCATTCCCGGCTCGCGGAACCTGCCGGGCATTGCGAGCCCGGCGATCGACGTGCTGATCGATGCCGTCGGCGCCGCCAGGGATCGCGAAAGCCTGACGGTCGCGATGCGCGCGCTCGACCGGGTCTTGCGCGCGCGTCTCGATTGGATTCCAAGTTGGTACCTGGCGAATCACCGAAGCGCCTATTGGGACATGTTCGGCTTTCCCGAGCAGAAACCCGATTTCGGCTTTCCGGTCGAAGCGCTCTGGTGGGTCGACAAGGGCAAGGCGGCAAAGATTGGCAAAGCCTGACATGATCATTCGCGCGGGATCGGCCGCCTGATGGGCGCCTATATCCTGCGCCGTGTCCTGCTGATGATCCCGACGCTGTTCGGCATCATGGCGATTTCTTTCGCCGTGATCCAGTTCGCGCCGGGCGGGCCGGTCGAGCAGGTCATCGCCAGCCTCAACAACCAGGGCGGCAACGATCGCCTGGGCAGCGGCGGCGGCGATGTCGACGGGGCCAATTTCGACGCGGCGGGCGATGTCGGCTCGAAATACCGCGGCGCGCAGGGACTGGACCCTGAATTCATCAAGAAGCTGGAAAAACAGTTCGGCTTCGACAAGCCGCCGCTCGAGCGCTTCGGCATGATGCTGTGGAACTATGCCCGGTTTGATTTCGGCGACAGTTATTTCCGCGACATCTCGGTGCTCAACCTGATCCTGGAAAAGATGCCGGTGTCGATCTCGCTCGGCATCTGGATCACGATCCTCTCCTACCTGATCTCGATCCCTCTCGGCATCCGCAAGGCCGTCAAGGACGGCTCGGCGTTCGACATGTGGACCAGCGGCGTCGTCATTGTCGGCTACGCCATTCCGAGCTTCCTGTTCGGCATCCTTTTGATGGTGCTGTTCGCCGGCGGCTCCTTCTGGGACTGGTTCCCGCTGCGCGGCATCGTTTCCGACAACTGGGACCAGCTGTCCTGGCCGGCCAGGATCGCCGACTATTTCTGGCACATGACGCTGCCGCTGACGGCGCTGGTGCTGTCGGCCTTCGCCACGACGACGCTGCTCACCAAGAATTCCTTCCTCGAGGAGATCCGCAAGCAATATGTGGTGACGGCGCGCGCCAAGGGCCTGTCGGAGCACAAGGTGCTCTACGGCCATGTCTTCCGCAACGCCATGCTGATCGTCATCGCCGGCTTCCCCGGCGCCTTCATCTCGGCCTTCTTCACCGGCTCGCTGCTGATCGAGAACATCTTCTCGCTCGACGGCCTCGGCCTGCTCGGCTTCAAATCGGTCCTGCAACGCGATTATCCCGTCGTGTTCGCCAATCTCTACATCTTCTCGCTGCTGGGCCTGCTCATCGGATTGCTGTCCGACCTGATGTATACCTGGGTCGATCCGCGTATCGATTTCGAGCGGAGAGACGTCTGATGTCCGAGGCCGTCGCGGGAAGCGCGCCGAAACGCACCAAGCGGCCGTGGCTGTCGCCGCTCAACCGCCGGCGCTGGCAGAATTTCAAGGCCAACCGGCGGGGCTACTGGTCGCTGTGGATATTCCTGGTCCTGTTCGTGCTGTCGCTGTTTTCGGAATGGATCGCCAACGACAAGCCGATCATCGCTTCCTACAAGGGCGAAATCCTGTTCCCGGTGCTGGTCGCCTACCCGGAAGAGAAATTCGGCGGCTTCTATGCCGTGACCGACTATCGCGACCCGGTCATCCGCGACGAGATCAATGCCAATGGCTGGATGATCTGGCCGCCGGTCCGCTATTCCTATCGCACGGTCAACAACGCCATCCCCGAGGCCGCGCCGGCCAAACCGTCATGGGAATATGATGTGGAGAAGCGCTGCAGCCAGTATCCGCAGCAGGCCGCCGATCCCGATTGCATCGTCGGCAATTGGAACTGGCTGGGCACGGACGACCAGGCCCGTGACGTATTGGCACGGCTGATCTACGGCTTCCGCATCTCGGTGCTGTTCGGCCTGATCCTGACCGCGGGCTCATCGCTGATCGGCGTCGCCGCGGGCGCGGTGCAAGGCTATTTCGGCGGCTGGACCGACCTTCTGTTCCAGCGCGTGATCGAAATCTGGTCGGCGATCCCGGTGCTCTATCTGCTGCTCATCATCTCGGCCATCCTGCCGCCCGGCTTCTTCATCCTGCTCGGCCTGATGCTGATCTTTTCATGGGTGGCGCTGGTCGGCGTGGTGCGCGCCGAGTTCCTGCGCGCGCGCAATTTCGAATATGTCAACGCTGCGCGGGCGCTTGGCGTGCCCAATCTGACCATCATGTTCCGCCACCTCCTGCCCAACGCCATGGTGGCGACCCTGACCTTCCTGCCGTTTTTGACCAGCGGCGCGATCTCGACGCTGACTTCGCTCGATTATCTCGGCTTTGGCCTGCCGCCCGGTTCGCCTTCGCTGGGCGAACTCATGAAACAGGCGCAAAGCAATCTCAACGCGCCGTGGCTCGGCATTTCCGGCTTCGTCGTCGTGTCGCTGATGCTGTCGCTGCTGGTGTTCATCGGCGAGGCGGCGCGCGACGCCTTCGATCCGCGCAAGACGTTCCAATGACCGAAGCCCTGCTTTCCGTCCGCGACTTGAGCGTTGCCTTCGGGCAAGGCGGCAGGCTGTCGATGGCCGTCGACCATGTGTCCTTCGATATCGGCAGGGGCGAGACCGTGGCGCTGGTCGGCGAATCCGGTTCCGGCAAGTCGGTCTCGGCGCTGTCGGTGCTGAAGCTGTTGCCTTACCCCATGGCCAGCCACCCGTCGGGCAAGATCCTGTTCCAGGGCGCCGACCTGCTGGCAGCCGGAGAAAAAGCCTTGCGCGGCGTGCGCGGCAACAAGATCACCATGATCTTCCAAGAGCCGATGACCTCGCTCAACCCGCTGCACACAGTCGAGCAGCAGATCGTCGAGGTGCTCAAGCTGCATCAGGGCCTCGGCGACCGGCAGGCCAGGGCGCGCGTGCTGGAGCTGCTCAACGAGGTCGGCATCCGCGAACCGGAAAAGCGGCTCGACGCCTATCCGCACCAGCTCTCCGGCGGCCAGCGCCAGCGCGTCATGATCGCCATGGCTTTGGCCAACGAGCCGGAGCTTCTGATCGCCGACGAGCCGACGACGGCGCTCGACGTCACCGTGCAGGCGCAAATCCTTCAACTGCTCGCGGGCTTGAAAAGCCGCAAGGGCATGTCGATGCTGTTCATCACCCACGACCTCGGCATCGTCAGGAAGATCGCCGACCGTGTCTGCGTGATGACCAAGGGCAAGATCGTCGAGACCGGGCCGACCAAGGAGATCTTCGCCAATCCGCAGCACCCCTATACGAAGCATCTGCTGGCCGCCGAGCCGAAGGGCAGGCCGCCGGCGGCGAACGCGGACGCAAAGGCTGTGATGACCGGCAAGGACATCAAGGTCTGGTTCCCGATCAAGAGGGGCTTCTTCCGCAAGACCGTCGACCATGTGAAGGCGGTGGACGGCATCGACGTCACCGTGCGCGCCGGCCAGACGCTCGGCGTGGTCGGCGAGTCCGGTTCCGGCAAGACGACGCTGGGCCTGGCGCTGGCCCGGATGATCTCGTCGACGGGGACGATCAATTTCAATGCGCGCGACATCGACCAGCTTTCCTTCAGCGCCATGCGGCCGCTGCGGCGCGAGTTGCAGATCGTCTTCCAGGATCCGTTCGGTTCGTTGAGCCCGCGCATGTCCGTCGCCGAGATCATCGAGGAAGGACTGCGTGTTCACGAGCCGAGGCTCTCGCCCGACGAGCGTGACGACAAGGTCGTCCAAGTGCTGAACGAGGTCGGGCTCGATCCCGAGACGCGTTACCGCTACCCGCATGAATTTTCCGGCGGCCAGCGCCAGCGCGTCGCGATCGCGCGCGCCATGGTGCTCAACCCGCGCTTCGTGATGCTCGACGAGCCGACCTCGGCGCTCGACATGAGCGTGCAGGCGCAAGTGGTCGATCTCCTGCGCAACCTTCAGGCCAGGCACAATCTCGCCTATCTCTTCATCAGCCATGACCTCAAGGTCGTCCGCGCCCTTGCCAATGACGTCATCGTCATGCGCAATGGCAAGGTCGTCGAAGCGGGACCTTCCGAACAGATTTTCGGCAGCCCGCAGACCGACTACACGCGGGCGCTGATGGCGGCGGCCTTCAAGATCGAGACGGCACCGACCGGCGTGGTCAGCGAATAGGCTTGGCTGGACCGAGGTAACAAGGACTGAATCCGCAAATGGAAAAAGGCAAAATCCTGCTTGCCGTCACGGCCTTTCATCCGCAGCGCTGGCACCAGTTGCTGGCGGCCGAGCGCGAGGTGGTGCTGGAGCCGGCCGGCGCCAACGATCCCTCGATCGCCTACGCGGTGGTGTGGAAGCACAAGCCGAACCTGCTCTCCGGGCTGCCCAACCTGCGAGCCATCTTCTCGGTCGGCGCGGGCGTCGACCATATCTTCGCCGATCCCGGCCTGCCCAACGTGCCGATCGTCAGGGTCGTCGCCGACAATCTCACCCAATACATGACCGAATATGTCGTCTGGCGGGTGCTCGATCACCACCGGCACGGCATGCTCTATCGGGCACAGCAGCCAAAGAAGATTTAACGGCTGGTCGCGCACCGAGCGGCCGATGAAGGGCGTTTCGAGCTATTCCGGGGAGGCCGGGCTGATCCCCTTCCTCAACGCCACCGATATCCTCGTCGTGCTGTTGCCGCTGACGCCGCATACGCAAGGCATCATCAACTACGGCGTGCTGAAGGAACTGCGCCGGCGCAACGGCCTTGGCGGCGCGGTGCTGATCAATGCCGGTCGCGGCCGGCTGCAGAAGGATGCCGACATATTGCGCGCGCTGGACGACGGCACGCTGAAGGAAGCGAGCCTCGACGTGTTCGAGGTCGAGCCGCTGCCGAAGACCAGCCCGCTGTGGAGCCATCCGAAAGTCTTCATCACGCCGCACGCGGCCGCGACCTCGGACCCGGCCCACCTGGCGCCGATCATGCTTCGCCAGATGGATGCCTTCGAGCGCGGCGAAAAGCTGGACAATCTGGTCGACCGCAACGCGGGTTATTAGTCGAGAGGCAAACCCCAGTCGCGGAAGCATTGCTTGATCGCCCGCACGGAGGTGAGCTGCAACTTCGGCAGGTCAAGCTCATCGAACATCGCGCCGTACCGCTCGCGATTTCGCGGCGTGACCACGGCGATATGGTGGATCATGTCCCATTTGACGCTGTCGCGTCCGCCTTCCAGGGCGCCGTGCCGCCTGGTCTCGAACAGTGTTCGCCGAAAGTACCGCAACAGGCTCGCGGGCGTGGAGATATCCAGCAGGATCAAGCCTGTCGCGCGCCGCAGGCGCTGCGGCAGGCAAACCGAGTAGTTTCCGTCCATCACCCAGCGCTCGCCGGCGATTGCCGCATCGTGCAGGGCCACGAACTCGTTCCTTGGACGCGGCTCCCAATCCGTATCGGGAAGGTGATGTAGCTGATCGAGGTGAATGGCCTCGAAGCCGAGCTTGCGCGCAACCGC
>JAFKFE010000541.1 GCA_017308345.1 Alphaproteobacteria bacterium
TTTCCCGGAAATCCGGCGATATTATCGCCGAGGCGCTGCGCCGTCCGGTGACGATCACCCAGCGCAACAAACCACGTCTCGTGCTTCTCAATATCGAGGATTACAAGCGGCTGATGCGCCAGTCGGATAGTCGCTCTGCCGGTACGATCGAGACCATGTCCGACAGCCTGTTCGCCGAATTCGAGAGCGCCGTCGAAGCCTATGCACAGGAGGATGAAACGGGGCGGTCATGAGCTACGACGACATCCGTACGGCAACCGTCATCCGTTACCCTTACCTCTGGGCGCGCGAAGCCCGCGCCGGCGAGACGGAGGGCCGCAAGGAACGGCCCGTCGCCGTCGGCGTGCGGATTGTACGCACGGATGGCGATCTTGTCCTGGTCTTCCCGATCACCAGCAAGGAGCCGGAGAAGGCTCGATTCGCGGTGGAGATCCCCGCCATCGAGAAGCGCCGCGCGGGACTCGATGCCGACCTCCGGTTATGGGTCATCCTCGACGAGTTCAACTCCGATCTCGTCGGCAAGTCCTTCTATCTCGAACCCGAGCCGCCGATCGGACGCTTCAGCAAGGCCTTCTTCCTGCCGCTGCTGCGGGAGTTCATCATCAGGCGCAAAGCCTTCACCGAAGTCACCCGCTTCCGCTAGCATCGGTATAGCCGCGCCGTCCATGAGCGAAACCCAACGGCCGAAGGCCGTGTCCCCGCGACCGCGGGCCGTAGCTCTTCCGTCCGGTATCGCGCGATGGAAAAGGTTCGGCTTATCTCAGCGCCCGAGCACGTAAAGAATATCCGGCAGGCCGTCCCCGTTGGCCGAGCCGTCGCCGAAGCTTTCGGCGCGAAAGCCGTGGCGTTCGTAGAACCGCCGCGCGCCGATATTGGCCTGGAAGCAATGGAGCTTGATGACGGACATGCCGGCGGTGGCGTGGGAAAGCAGCCGGCTGCCGATGCCTTGCCCTGTCCAGGCCGGATCGAGATAGAGCTGCTCGACCCAATCGCCGTGGATGGCGATGAAGCCGACGATGCGGTCGCCATCTTCGGCGACCGTCACCTCCTGCTCCGGCAGCAGGATGTCGCGGATGAAGAACAGGTCCTCCTCCGGCGTATGCAGGACCGGCATCCAGGCGAAGGTGTTCAGTGACGCGCGCAGGAGCTTGGCGATGACTGTGGCGTCCGCGTCGATAGCGGGGCGTAGGGTGACTTTGGCGTGATCACTCATAGGTCGCCGCTGCCCCTCATCCGCCCTTCGGGCACTTCTCCCCGTTGAACGGGGAGAAGGAAGAAGCGCCCCGGCCGAAGGCCGAGCCCGCGACCGCGGGCCGCCGGTCGTCCGGCGCCCTCGCGGAGGGCCCGCCGCGGCAGCGGCGGAACAGCCCGTGAGCGAGAACTAAGCCGCCTTCTTCTTCGGCTGGATCAGGCCGCGCTCGACCAGGAGCTCGGCGATCTGGATGGCGTTCAGCGCCGCGCCCTTGCGCAGATTGTCGGAGACGACCCACATCGACAGGCCGTTGTCGACGGTCGAATCCTCGCGGATGCGCGAGATGAAGGTGGCGTCCTCGCCGGCCGATTCGAGCGGCGTGATGTAGCCGCCGTTCTCGCGCTTGTCCAAGACCTGGCAGCCCGGTGCCTCGCGAAGGATCTCGCGCGCCTCGTCCGCCGTGATCGGCTTCTCGAACTCGATGTTGACCGCTTCCGAATGACCGATGAACACCGGCACGCGCACGCAGGTCGCCGTCAGCTTGATCTTGGGATCGAGCATCTTCTTGGTCTCGGCCACCATCTTCCACTCCTCCTTGGTGGAGCCGTCGTCGAGGAAGACGTCGATATGCGGAATGACGTTGAAGGCGATGCGCTTGGTGAACTTCTTGACGTCGACCTGGTCGGCGACGAACACGGCGCGGGTCTGCGTGAACAGCTCGTCCATACCTTCCTTGCCGGCGCCGGACACCGACTGGTAGGTGGCGACGACGACGCGCTTGATGGTCGCGGCGTCATGCAGCGGCTTCAGCGCCACCACGAGCTGCGCGGTCGAGCAGTTCGGGTTGGCGATGATGTTCTTGCGCGAGAACAGCGAGATCGCGTCCGGGTTCACCTCCGGCACGATCAGCGGCACGTCCGGATCGTAGCGGAAGGCGGACGAATTATCGATGACGACGCAGCCCTGCTTGCCGATCTTGGGCGACCATTCCTTAGAGACGTTGCCGCCGGCCGACATGACGCAGAGGTCGGTGTCGGAAAAGTCGTAGGTGTCGAGCGCCTTGACCTTCAGCGTGCGGTCGCCGAAGGACACTTCGGTGCCCTGGCTGCGCCGCGAGGCCAGCGCCACGACCTCGCTCACCGGGAAGCCGCGCTCGTCCAGAATATTGAGCATTTCGCGGCCCACATTGCCCGTGGCGCCGACTACCGCAACCTTGAAACTCATCGATATCTCCTGTCCCTCTCCGCTTGGTTGTTGGAGAAACCCGCCGGCCTGATTGCGGGTTCCGTCCCCCGGGCCGGACCCGGGAGAGGGTGGTTAGGCCAAGGGAATCACACCGTTTTGGTGGTGGTTTTTTTGCCGGTTTTCTTGGCCAAGAATGGGGTTTTGCTGGAATGGACGGACGCGCCGAAGCGCCCGGCCCAATGGTTCGCATTGCGGCCGGGGGCGTCGAATGCAAGAAGAGCCATCAAGAGGCCGCGCATCGAAAGACAATCCCGTTCGACGCGGGCTTTTACGCGGTTTGGCAAAAGAGTCAATTGGCGGCGCCTTTCCCTTCTCCCCTTGTGGGTCCCGCAAGGGGAGAAGGGGAAGGCGGTGCCGCCTGCTCTGTACAATGGCGGTCGCAGGAAGTAGGAACGCCGCAAATATCCTTTGGCCGGCGCAGTGCCGGCCTTGTGCTCCGCGACGAGCACGGACCCCGAATTCCGAAAGAAGAAAATGTCCAGTTTCGAAACGATCGTTCCTGCGCTGGCGCAGGCGCTGGAAAAGCGCGGTTATTCAGCGCTGACGCCGGTGCAGAAGGCGGTGCTGGGGCCGGAGCTCGGCGAGGCCGACGCGCTGGTTTCGGCGCAGACCGGGTCCGGCAAGACCGTCGCCTTCGGCCTTGCCGTGGCGCCGACCCTGCTTGGCGGCGCCGAGCGTTTCGCAGCCGCCGGCGCGCCGCTCGGACTGGTCGTGGCCCCGACGCGCGAGCTGGCGCTGCAGGTGCGGCGCGAGCTCGAATGGCTCTATGAGCTGACCGGCGCGCAGATCGCCTCCTGCGTCGGCGGCATGGACATGCGCACCGAGCGGCGCGCGCTGGAGCGCGGTGCCCATATCGTCGTCGGCACGCCGGGCCGGCTGCGCGACCACATCACGCGCGGCGCGCTCGACATGTCGGCGCTGAAGGCCGTGGTGCTGGACGAGGCCGACGAGATGCTCGATCTCGGCTTCCGCGAGGACCTCGAATTCATCCTCGATGCCGCGCCCGCCGAGCGCCGCACGCTGATGTTTTCCGCCACCGTGCCGCGCTCCATCGCCACGCTGGCGAAGAACTACCAGCGCGACGCCGTGCGCATCTCGGCCGGCGGCGAGGAGAAGCAGCATCTCGACATCGAGTATAGGGCGCTTTCGGTCGCGCCCGCCGATCGCGAGAACGCTATCATCAACGTGCTGCGCTACTATGAAGCCGCCAACGCGATGGTGTTCTGCAACACCCGCGCCGCCGTCAATCACCTCACGGCGCGCTTCAACAACCGCAATTTCTCCGTCGTGGCGCTGTCCGGCGAACTCAGCCAGAACGAGCGCAGCCATGCGCTGCAGGCGATGCGCGACGGCCGCGCCAAGGTCTGCATCGCGACCGACGTCGCCGCGCGCGGCATCGATCTGCCCAATCTCGATCTCGTCATCCATGCCGACCTGCCGAGCAACCCGGAGACGCTGCTGCATCGCAGCGGCCGCACGGGCCGCGCCGGGCGAAAAGGGGTGAGCGCGCTGATCGTGCCGGGCAATGCCCGCCGGCGCACCGAGCGGCTGCTCGCCAATGCCGGCCTCACCGCGACCTGGGCGAGCCCGCCCTCGGCCGACGAGGTGCTGAAGCGAGACGACGAGCGCATCCTGGCCGATCCTTCCTTCGGCGAGCCGGTCAAGGAGGAAGAGCGCGACTTCGCCGCCGCGCTTCTGGAACGGCACGGCGCCGAGCTGGTGGCCGCGGCCTTCGTGCGGCTTTGCCGCGGCAGCCGGTCGGCGCCCGAGGACCTGACCGAGGTCGCGCCCTTCGCGCCGTCGAAGGAAAAGTTCGCGCGCGGGGAGGAAACACTTGGTCGCCGGGAAGCAACATCGGGCCGCCGTGACGATTTCGGCGACAGCGTCTGGTTCTCGCTGTCGGTCGGCCGCCGGCAGAACGCCGAGCCGCGCTGGCTGATCCCGATGCTGTGCCGCACCGCCGGCATGTCCAAGCGCGAGATCGGCGCCATCAAGATGCAGCCCGAAGAGACCTTCGTGCAGATCGCCGCCGACTGGGCCGACCGGTTCGTCGCCGCGATCGGCCCCGACCGCAAGCTGCAGGGCAGCATCGCGGTCAGGCGCATCGACGGCACGCCGGACCTGTCGCGCGCCGGCTACCAGCCGCCGAAACCGGAGAAGAAACCGCATCGCGGCAAACGGTCTTTCGACCAGGATGCGGCCGGATTCGAGAAGCGGGCACCAGGCGAGCGTCAGCATGTCGGCGAGGCGAAACCCTGGGCGAAGAAACCCGGCAAGGCGAAATTCGACAAGCCGAAGTTCGACGGGCCAAAGTTCGATCGGCCGAAATCCGATCCGCCGGCAAAGCGCAAGAAGCAGAAGAAGCGGCCAGCGTAGGATCGCGACGGAAGGCGGAGGCAGCCCCCCGGCGAGCGTTCTCCTTCGGTGGCAAAGCGCGACCTTCGAGATCGGCCGAAGCGCCCGAACTTCGTCATCCGCGGGCGAAGCGGAAGCAAAGCGGACGCGTAGACCCGAGGATGACGAAGGCGCGGGTTGCGCAATTGCCACCGAGGCGAGGCCGGCTGCGTCGACGGTGACGGATCAGCCGAGGAATTTGGCGATGATGGCGTCGCCCATTTCGGTGGTGCCGACTTCCTTCATGCCCGCCGAGAAAATGTCTTTCGTGCGCAGGCCGTCGTCGAGCACGGCGGCGATCGCCGCTTCGAGCTTGTCGGCTTCCGCCACCATGCCGAAGGAATAGCGCAGGCACATGGCGAAGGAGGCGATCATCGCGATCGGGTTGGCGATGCCCTTGCCGGCGATGTCGGGCGCCGAGCCATGCACCGGCTCATAGAGCGCCTTGCGCTTCTTGGTCTTGGGATCCGGCGCGCCGAGCGAGGCAGAGGGCAGCATGCCGATCGAGCCGGTGAGCATGGCGGCGATGTCGGAGAGCATGTCGCCGAACAGATTGTCGGTGACGATGACGTCGAACTGCTTCGGCCAGCGCACCAGCTGCATGCCGCCGGCATCCGCCAGCATGTGGTCGAGCTTGACGTCGCTGTATTTGGCCTTGTGCGTCTGGCTGACCACCTCGTTCCACAGCACGCCCGACTTCATGACGTTGCGCTTTTCCATCGAGGTGACGTGGTTGCGCCGCGTGCGCGCGAGCTCGAAGGCGACGCCCGAAATGCGCTCGATCTCGAACGTGTCGTAGACCTGCGTGTCGATGCCGCGCTTCTGGCCGTTGCCGAGATCGATGATCTGCTTGGGCTCGCCGAAATAGACGCCGCCGGTGAGCTCGCGCACGATGAGGATGTCGAGACCCTCGACCACCTCCTGCTTGAGCGAGGAGGAAGCAGCCAGCGCCGGGTAGCAGATCGCGGGCCTGAGGTTGGCGAACAGCTCCATGTCCTTGCGCAGCCGCAGCAGGCCGGCCTCGGGGCGCACCTCGTAAGGCACGGCATCCCATTTCGGCCCGCCGACGGCGCCGAACAGCACGGCGTCCGCCGCCATCGCCTTTGCCATGTCGGCGTCGGAGATCGCCGCGCCGTGCGCATCATAGGCGCAGCCGCCGACCAAGCCCTCATCGGTGGCGAAACCGCTGCCGAGCTTGTCGTTCATGGCCTTGATCAGCTTCTTCACCTCGGCCATGGCCTCGGGGCCGATGCCGTCGCCGGCGAGCAGGAAGAGATTTTTCGAAGCCATGGAGAACCGTCCGGAAAGAGTTTGAACCGCGGCCTTGCTAAACGCCAAGCGGTTGCGGCGCAAGGGGATGAGCGTCGAGATCCTTCACACCCCCCTCTGGCCTTCAGGCCATCTCCCCCGCAAGGGGGGAGATCGATGTCACGACGGCTTTCGCCAATATCCTAACGTTGCAAGAAGGAGCGGGGCGCTGAAGCTGCCAATCTCCCCCCTTGCGGGGAAGATGTCCAGCAGGACAGAGAGGGGTGCTGTCCCGCCCGCGTCTCAAAGAAAGACGGGCAGCTCACCTACCGATGCGAAAGAATATTCACCAGCCTGCCGAACGGGTCGCGCACATAGAAGCGGCGCACGCCCCAGGGCTCGTCGGCCGGGCCGTATTCGATGGCGAAGCCGGCCTTCCTCATACCAGCAAGCGCCGCGTCCACATCGTCGACCTCGATCGACAGGTCCGGCACCGGCGTGTTCGATCCGCCTTGCGCCATGAAGCTGACTTGCACCCGCATGCTTTCACCGGAGCCGTAGGTGGCGATCCAGCCTTGATCCATGAGGATGTCGAGGCCCAGCACGTCACGATAGAAGCGCTTCGCCGCCGCGATGTCCTTGGTGGCGATGTTGGCTACGATGCGCCGGACCGTCATCGCTCCGGCCCTATGCCGTGCGCCTCAGCGCCGTCACCTCGATCTCGATCTTCATTTCCGGCTTGTTGAGCTGGCAAACGATCATCGTCGCCGCCGGGCGGATGTCGCCGAACGTCTCGCCGAGGATCGGGAAGACCACGTCAACATAGGCCTGGTCGGTGATGTAGTAATGCGCCCGCACCACATCGGCCATGCCGAAGCCGCCATCGGCGAGCGCCTTGGCTATCGTGGCGAGGCAGTTGCGCGTCTGCGCCTCGACCGTGTCGGGCATGGTCATGGCGGCATAGTCGTAGCCGGTCGTGCCGGAGACGAAGCACCAGTCGCCCTGCACCACCGCGCGCGAATAGCCGGCGGTCTTCTCGAAGGGCGAGCCGGTGGAGATGAGCTTGCGCATGGGAGCCTCGCGTTGGTTGCCATCCGTCTAGCAGCGGAAGATGGTGTGGTCGTGGGCCAAGCCGAACGGACCGTTGTCATGAAGGCAAGCGCAGGCCTCGGAGATTGGTTGCGGCTTCCCTCCCGTCGTCATTCCAGGGCGGAGCAGGAGCGAAGCGACGCGCGCAGACCCTGGAATGACGAAGGCGCGGGCTATCGCCGCGCCGTGCCCTAATTCCCCGAATTCTGCGCGTCGTCATAGGCCTTCTTGATATCCGCCGGCCAGTCCTTCACCGGCGGCCAGGCCTGCGGCTCGCCATTGTCGCCGCGGCGAGCGAAATAGAGCTTCTTGTTGGCCGGGTCGACGGCCATGAAGCCGTCATTGCCGCCACAGTCATGCGGCACGCAGCCGGTGGCGTAGAAGGCGCCCGACGCCGTCTTTTCGGTGCCGCCGCCGACCAGCAGGCTGGTCGCCATGTCGGGCATGTCGTTGCCGAGCAGCGCCTGGCCGGCCTTGTAGACGGCCTCGTTGTGGAAGGCATCGATGATGTTGTCGTATTTCGACGGGTCGACATCCTTCCAGTCGGTGCCGGGTTCCGGCGTGTAGGTCAGGTTGCCGGAGGTCGTCAGGCCTTCCGTTGGCGACCATTGCAGCGCCGGCCTGGAATCGCCGGGCAGGAGATAGGGCACGAAATAGATGGCGCTGTCGGAAACGGCGGCCGGCGGCGCGCCGCATTCGTCCTGCTCGACCGTGGTGGTCTGGATCTCGCCGTCCTTCTTCCAGACGATGACCTTGGCCGGGCCGCATTGATTGCCGCCGTCGCCGACATCGACGAGCGCGACGTTCACATCGCCGATCTTGACGATCTTGTCGAAGAAGACGTCGTAGTTGCTGGCGAGCTGCTTGCCGTCATAGGACAGCACCTTCTCGCCGTCCTGCTCCGGCTGCGTGATGGTGAGCTGGCCGCCCTCGAAGGGGATCGGCGCTTGGCTCTCGTCATCCGACGCAGCCTGGTCGCTGCCCGATCCCTGGTCGGCCGCGCCTTGATCGGCCGCTGGCTGGTCGGACGCGGCGGGCGCCGGCTGCGTGGCTGGCGCGGTGGTCTGCGCATCGGCGCCGACCGTGGCGAGAAGGATCATTGCCGCCGAAACGCCGGCGGCGGCCAGAAGCGAGCGTGTCATGACTGTCCCTCCATTCAGCCGCCACGAACCCGGCCGTGGCGGCCGGGTCTATCGATTTCAGTGCCTCAGACCGCTCAGGCCCAGGGGCGCTGCTCGGCGTTGCGCTTCTCGAAGGAAGCGATCGCGCCGGCCTTCTCCATGGTGAGCCCGATGTCGTCGAGGCCGTTGAGCAGGCAGTGGCGCTTGAAATCGTCGAGGTCGAACTTGACCACGCCGCCGTCCGGGCCACGGATTTCCTTGGCCTCGAGATCGATCGACAGCGTCGCGTTGGAGCCGCGCGAGGCGTCGTCCATCAGCTTGTCGAGGTCTTCAGGGCTGACCGTGATCGGCAGGATGCCGTTCTTGAAGCAGTTGTTGTAGAAGATGTCGGCGAAAGAGGTCGAGATCACGCAGCGGATGCCGAAATCGAGCAGCGCCCAGGGCGCGTGCTCGCGGCTTGAGCCGCAGCCGAAATTGTCGCCGGCGACCAGGATCTGCGCCTTGCGGTAGGCTGGCTTGTTGAGCACGAAATCCGGGTTCTCCGAACCGTCCTCATTGTAGCGCATCTCGGCGAACAGGCCGGTGCCGAGCCCGGTGCGCTTGATCGTCTTGAGATAGTCCTTGGGAATGATCATGTCGGTGTCGACATTGACGATCGGCATGGGCGCGGCGACGCCGGTGAGCTTGGTGAATTTGTCCATGGGTACCTGCCCGTCTTCTCTCTGCGGGGATTGCTGGAGGCACGGTTTACACAAAGCGGCTGGCAAATGAAAGGCAGGTGTTGGCGGTTCGGATTGGGCCATCGAACACAAGATCGGCACCTGCTGCTTTCAAAACACCGGCCGATCGGGCACCTTGGCGGCATGGCACCGACTTCCAAAGTCCTTTACGCGAGCGAGCCGGCGCTCGACGTCGCCGAGTTCCGCCGCGTGCTGGTCGAATCCGGCCTCGGCAAGGTCAGGCCCGTCGGCGACGAGGCCCGGCTGCGAACCAT
>JAFKFE010000542.1 GCA_017308345.1 Alphaproteobacteria bacterium
CGGCTTGGCCATGATCTCGACCGTGGGCCTCAGCGACGACAGCACTATCCAGATGCCGGGCAGGCAGATCAGCAGCATGGCGAGGAACAGGCCGACGCGATGCGCGACGGTCAGCGTGCGGCGGATCAGGCGGGCGGAAGCGTTCTCGTCCATCATCACCACTCCGCGCCGATCTGCGCGCGCGCCGCGGCGAGCTTGTTGTAAAAATAGACGGTGAAGGCGATCGACAGCAGGATCGAGAAATAGGCCGTGGCGTTTGCCAGCCCCATGCGCGCGTCGCTGTAGGCGGTGCGCCCGATCAGCGTCCACAACAGCTCGGTGCGGCCGGCCGGACCGCCATCGGTCATGATCTTGACGATGTCATAGGCGCGCGCGACGTCGAGCGAGCGGATCGTCATGGCGATGTAGGCGAAGGGCATGACGAAGGGCCAGGTGACATAGCGGAAGGTCTGCCAGGGCGTGCAGCCGTCGACGCGGGCCGCCTCGATCGGCTCCTTCGGCATGGCGAGCAGGCCGGCCAGGATCAGGATGGCGAAGATCGAGGTCGACGACCAGACTTCGGCAATGGTGATGGCGGTGAAGGCAAGGTGGCTTTCGATCAGCCACGGTATGGCGTCCCGGGTGATGCCAAGCGACTGCAGCGCGTTGTTCACCAGGCCGATATTGTCGTTGAACATGAACTTGAACTGGAAGCCGACCAGGATGGGCGAGAACATCATCGGGAACATCATCAGCGTGCGCAGGATGCGCTGGCCGCGCGTCGCCTTCTCGACCAGCATCGCCAGGCCGAGGCCGAGCAACATTTCGAGGTTGAGCGCGATGGTGAGCAGCAGAACGGTGCGGCCGAAGGCCCACCAGAAGTCCGGATTGCCCAGGATCGACATGTAGTTCCGGAAGCCGATCAGCACGAAGAAAGTCTCGGGCCGGGTCAGGCGGAAGGGCGTGAAACTGGAATAGAGCGACAGAAGCAGCGGCACGAGCACCACCGCCGCCAACACGACGAAGGCGGGCAGCAGAAGGAGAACCGGCGCGGATGGCTTGAAGCCCTTCATCGGGACCCTGTGAGCAAAGTGAGATGATCCAGCCCCGGCCAGGCCGAGGTTGAGATTTGCACCGGCCCACGCGGCCGCCTCCCCGGTTGACAGGGAGGCGGTTGCGAAGGCGCGGAAGCTTAGAGCTTGCCGGCGTCCTGCAGGATCTGCGTTGCCTTGGCGGCGGCGTCGTCGAGCGCCTGCTTGGACGTCTTGTCGCCGAGGATGGCGGCCTGCAGCTCGGGATAGACGGCGTTGGAAATCTCGATCCATTCCGGCGTCTGCGGCACCGGGAAGGCGTTCTTGGCGGCTTCCTGGAAGGCCTGCAGCACTTCGGTCTTGTACGGATCGGACTTCGCCTGCTCGAGATCCCATTCCCACACCTTGGTGCGGGTGGGCAGCGGGCCGGCCGCGGCCTCCAGCTTCTGGCTGTCCTCATTGGTCAGCCACCAGACGAGCGAGGCGGCGGCTTCCTTGTTGGCGCAGTTCTCGGTCACCGAGAAGCCGTGCGCGCCAGACCAGCCGGAGCGCTTGCCGGACGAGCCCTTGGGCTGAACCTTGACGCCGACATTGCCGGCGACCTTGGACGACTTGGGGTCGTTGAAGAAGCCGGCCCAGCCCGGCCAGTCGAGGTTGATCGCCACGGTGCCGGAGGCGAAGCCCTGGCCGAGATCGTCCCACAGATAATTGGTGGTGCCGGCCGGCACGGCCTTGGCCTTGTAGAGGTTGACGAACCAGTCGAGCGCCTTGACGCCCGCCTCGGAATTGAAGGCCGGCTTGCCGTCCTTGTCGAGATATTCGCCGCCGTCGGCGATCACCATCTCGTAGAAGCGGCCGTTGATCGCCTCTTCCTTGCCGGCATATTGGGTGCCGTAGAAGTCAGGCGGGCTGGCGAAGAATTCGGCCTGCTGGGCCATCTCGTCGAACGTGTCCGGCGGGGCGAGCTCCTCGCCGTATTTGTCCTTGTAGGCCTTCTTCTTGGCTTCGTCCTGATAGAGGCTCTTCTGGTAGTAGAGCGCCGAGACGTCGAACTGGGCGCGCGGCAGCATGACCAGTTTGCCGTCCAGCGTGCCGGCGGCGATGTTGGCCGGTACGAAGGCGTCGATCTCCTCCTTCGGCAGCAGCTTGGCAAGATCGGTGTAGATGCCAGGATATTGCGGCGCGAACGAGGTGTGGTTGGAGCCGACGCACCAGGTGATCGAGTTGGAGGCGATGTCCGACTTGATCTCCTTGTCGAGGTCGAAGTGGTTCTTCTTCGACAGGATGTTGACCTTGGCGCCGGTCAGCTTCTCCCACTCGGGAATGCGCTCGTAGAGTTTCTCGTATTGCTGGCCGCCGATCAGCTTGGCGTCGATCGTCACGCCCGGAAACTTGCCGGGCAGATCGGCCGAAAACGCCGTGCCGCTCAGCAGCAGGCCGGCCAGGCCCGTGGAAATGCCTAGAAGCAGTCTCGTCATGTTCTCCTCCCAACGGCTCGCGGCGACAGCCGGCCGGATGCGCAGCCGATCGCTTGAGCTTCATTCATATGCAAATAGCATTTTCATTCCCGGGTCAAGTCGATTGTGCTTCCAGCGGCGCGAACTTCATGCATATATGCAGGCGGAAATTCACTGGAGGGGCTGGTGGCAGAGGAAGAAGATGGTGACCGCTACCGCGCGCCGGCGCTCGACAAGGGCCTGGACATCCTCGAGCTGCTGTCGAGCGTGGACGGCGGACTGACCCAGGCGGAAATCGCCAAGCGGCTCGACCGCAGTCCGAACGAGTTCTACCGCATGCTCGACCGCCTGGTGCGGCGCTGCTATGTCACCAAGATCGACGGTGACCGCTATTCGCTGACGCTCAAGCTTTTCGGCCTCGCGCAACTGCACGCGCCGGTGCGGCGGCTGGTGTCCTACGCGACGCCGATCATGCGCGAACTGGCCGAAACCTCATGGCAGGCCAACCAGTTGGTGGTGTTCGACCGCGGCGCCGCCGTGGTCATCGCCCAGCAGGAGGCGCCGCGCTACTGGGGCATCTCGATCCGCGTCGGTTCGCATATCAGCCTGTTCGACACCGGCTCCGGCCATGTGCTGCTGGCCTTCCGCTCGCCGGAAGAGCGCAAGATGATGATCGCCGAGCATCTGCAGAGCACGGAACAGCTCGCCCTGACGCCGGAATTCTTCGCCCGCCTCGACCAGGTGCGCGACCGCGGCTACGAGATGATGGCGTCGCTGCAGACCGCCGGCGTCTACAATCTATCGACGCCGGTGCTCGGTCCCGATGGCAGGGCCATCGCGGCGCTGACCATTCCCTACATCACCCTCGTCAACGCGCCCGCCGCGCCGGACATCACGCAGACGATCCGGCATCTGCAAGACGCCGCCGCGAGGCTCTCTCAGCTCGCCGGGTCCGACGTGACGCAATCGTCGTAATTTCTTATTTGAATAATGGATTTTTCGGCGAGATAGTGCCGCGGTCCAGGGAGGGTCCGCCGTCATGATCATCGACACGCATCTGCACCTCATCGACCGGGGCGCGCTTCGCTATCCGTGGCTGGCCGGCGTGCCGGCGCTGAACCGCGACTTTTCCTACCAGGAATATGCCACCGACGCGTTGCGTTCCGGCATTGAGGCCGTGCTGCATATGGAGGTCGATGTCGATCCCGTCGACATCGCCGCCGAGACCGCTTATGTGAAGTCGCTCGCCGGCCGGCCCGGCAGCATGCTGCGCGGAGCGATCGCCTCCTGTCGGCCCGAGGAGGCCGGTTTCGAGGCCTATCTGGAAACGGTCAGGGCCGAGCCGTTCGTCAAGGGTTTCCGCCGCGTGCTGCATGTCGTTCCCGACGATCTCTCGGAAGGCGCGCTGTTTCGCCAGAACATCAAACGACTCGCCGGCACGGGGCTGACCTTCGATCTGGTGGTATTGCCGCATCAGATTCCGAAGGCGATGGCGCTGGCCGATCTCGCGCCCGACGTCCAGTTCGTCCTCGACCATTGCGGCGTGCCCGACATCAAGGGCAATGCGGACCATCCGTGGCGCGAGCATATGGAAGCGATCGCGGAGCGGCCGAATGTCGTTGCCAAGATCTCCGGCGTGGTCGCCTATGCCGATCCGGCGACCTGGACGGTCGATACGCTCCGGCCCTATGTCGAGCACACGATCAAATCCTTCGGTTGGGACCGGGTGATCTGGGGCAGCGACTGGCCGGTCTGCACGCTGGGCGGCGGGCTGACGACCTGGATTGCCGCCACGCACGCGCTGCTTGCCGGCGCGAGCGAGTCGGAGCGGGCGCGCCTGCTTTCGGGCAATGCGCGCCGGCTGTGGCGGCTTGGCTAGGCCAAAAAAGGAGCTCGCCTGCAAACTAGTCGCTGTCAGCGAGCATTTGCGCCGGCACTCCGAGCTCCGGCCCGGCGTCCGCGAGCCGCTGATCAAGCGTATGTATCGTGGCGCCATGCTCCGATGCGATGGCGAGATGCAGCGCGTCCCCTGCTCGAAGCCCAAGATCGTGCCGATCGGCAAACCTCGCTGCCGCCCGGAACTGCCCGCCCGTCACGCCCAGGACGGTAAAGCTCTCCGCGACAAGCCTGTTAAACATGGCAAGCGCGGCGGCGCGCTGTTCCAGACTGATTTGTCCTGTGCGTAGCTTGATCGCCATGGCGGACGACATCTCGGTGACGGTCCAGTCGCTGATGAGAAGCCGCGCCGGCTCCTGTTCCGTCAGCCAAGCCTGCACACGCGGCGTCATCGCTTCGTTCGAGAGCGCCGCGACGATCAGCGACGTGTCGAGATAGAGCATCAGTAGCGATCGCCATCCCGCATCGACCGGACGAGATCGGCGGCGCTCTGGGACTGGGCCGGCATCGCTGCAGTCAGTGAGCGAAGCAGCGAGATATCGATCCGTTTGCGCGGCCTGGCTACGGCAGTGAGCCGCGCGACCGGCTTGCCGCGGCGAGTGATGTCGATCGAATCGCCCGCCTCGACCCGGTCGACCAGTTCGCTGAGGTGGGTTTTGGCATCCGCGAGATTGATCGCGTTCATGTCACGCTCCTGACCATGTAGATAGTCATATAGCGCGTCAGGCTCGACAATTCCAGTCCATCTAAATCGTCGTCCCGACGTGGCGCTCGCGGCCGTAGAGCGAAACCAGGAGCAGGATGACAAGGCCGAGCGCGGCCTGCACCGTCGACGGGCGAAAACCCAACCCGATCAGCAGCGTGTTGATCTCGGTGAGCACCAGGACGCCGGCGATGGTGCCGAGATAGCTGCCGCGCCCGCCGACAAGTGCCGCGCCGCCGACCACGACGGCGGCGATCGTCTGGAAGAGATAGGGCTGGCCGACATCGCCATAGGCCGAGCCGGTGAAGCCGAGCAAAAGCACGCCGGCTATCGCCGCGAAGAAGGCGCTGGCCGCATAGGTGACGACCCACATGCGCAGCGGATCGATCAGCGCGAGCGGCGCTGCCTCCGGGTTGCTGCCGACCGCGTAGAGCCGGCGCCCATAGGGCGTGCGGGCAAGCACCAGCACGATCAGCGCCGTCAGCACCGCGAGGCAGGGCACCAGCAAGGGCACGGGCAAGGGACCGACCGAGCCGCCGATCGAGACGAAGCTGGACACGGCCTGGGGCGCCGAGCCGGAGGGAAAGCCGCCGGTCCACAACAGCACGGCGCCCTGGACGATCATGCCGATGCCGAGCGTGACGATGAGCGGATGGATGCTGAGCCCGCGCGCGATCAGCCCGTTCAGCGCGCCGATGGCGATGGCAAGCACGCCGACGAGGAGGCAGACCAAAGCGAAGTTCCACCCCTGGCCGTAAAGCTGCGCCGCCACGACATTGGCGAAGCCGATGACGAAGGGAATGGAAAGGTCGATGCCGCCGAGGATGACGACCAGCGTCTGGCCGATGGAAGCGACCGCCAAGAGCGAGGCGATGACCAGCAGCGCGCGGATGGCGAAGGGCGCCGAATAGCCGGGGATGAGCAGCGTGCCGACGATCTGCAGCAGCAGCGCCATCGCGAAGGCGCCGGCGATACGGGCGTTGGTGGACTGGAACCAGTTGCTTGTCATCCGGTCAGCCTTTCCGCCTCGACAGCCGTTCCTGAACCGCCGTCAGCACCACGGCGATAACGAGGATCAGGCCATAGGCGATCTGCAGCACATAGGTGGAGACGTTGAAGGTGGTGAGCAGGCTCTGCAGCAGGAAGATGTCGATGGCGCCGATCGCGGCGCCCCCGGGTCCGCCGCGCCCGCCGGCGAGGCTGACGCCGCCGAGCGCCACGGCGGCAATCGCAATCAGCGTGTAGGTCGGGCCGATATTGGGGTCGGCCGAGCCGATCAGCGAGGTGAGCATCAGCCCGGCCGCGGCGGCGAAGATTCCGGTCAGGACATAGGCGATGAGCCGCACCCTGGTCACCGGCACGCCGGCCGTGTAGGCGGCGCGGTCGTCGCTGCCCACGGCCATCAGCAGGTCGTAATAGGGCGTGCGGCGTATGAGCAGCCAGCACAGGCCGATCAGGGCCAGCGGCAGGATCGAGAGCGGCCCTGCCATGGCCTTCAGCCAGTCCGGCGCGGGGCCGATCGGCGCCGGCAGGATGGTGAGCGTGATGCCGGTCAGGATCAGATAGGTGCCGAGCGTTGCCACGATCGGCTGAATGCGGACGATGGTGGCGAGCACGCCGTTGGCGGCGCCGACCGCCGCCCCAACCAGCAACGCCGCCGGAACGACGACCAGCGGCGACGAGATGCCGAGATTGAGGAACAGGACCTGGATGACCAGGGCGTTGACGAAGCCCATCAGCGGACCGACGGAAATGTCGATGCCGCCCCGCCCGGCCAGGATGACCGGGGCGGAGGCGACGGCCGCGCCGATCAGTGGTGCCGCCAGCCCGAGCAGCGTGCCCCAGGACGAAGGCTGAAAGCGCGCCGGATTGAGCGCGACGTTGAGCACGAGCAGGACGATGAGCATGACCACTGCGAAGCCGACGCCACGGAGCTTGCGAAGAACCGGGCTCATGCGGCGCGTCCGAACATGGCGGCGATCACCGCGTCGGTGGTCATCCCGGCACCCGAGAACTCGGCCGAGACGCGCTGCTCGCGGAACACCAGGACGCGGTGGCACAGAAGCAGTATCTCCTCGATCTCGCTGGACAGGATCACCAGCGCCATGCCCTCGGCGGCGAGGCCGCGGAAGACATCGTAGAGAACGTGCCGGGTTGCCACGTCGACGCCGCGCGTCGGATCGTTGAGCAAAAGGAAGCTGGGCTCCAGCGCAAGGGCGCGGGCGAGCAGCACCTTCTGCTGGTTGCCGCCGGACAGGGTTGTTATGGCCGCATCGGGTCGCGGCGCGACGATGCTGAGCCTTTGCCTGTAAGTCTCGTAGCGACGCCGCCGCGCCGCGAAGCTCAAGAAGCCGAAACGGCGATCGTTCGACACGGTGGAGATCGCGAAATTGTCGAGCACCGACTGGGTCGGGAAAATGCCGGTCGAGCGGCGGTCGCGCGGCAGATAGGCAATGCCGCCGGCGACGGCCTTGCGGAAGCTGGTGATCGATCCAGCCTTGCCGTCGACGGCGATCTCGCCCGCAACCGGGCGTTCAAGTCCCGCCAATGCGCGCAGGAAGCGCTCCTGGCCATGGCCGTCCAGCCCGGCAAGGCCGACGATCTCGCCCGGCGCGATGGTCTGGCTGATCGGGTCGACGCCGGGGGCGATGACAAGCTCCCGCACATGAAGGGCCTTTGCGTCAGCCATGCGTCAGCTCCGCGGCCGTCTGCGGCGCCATCGCCGCCAAGAGTTCGGCGGGCGTCGACACGCCGCGCTCCTCGGTCTTCACCACTCGGCCGGCGCGCAGGATGGATATGCGGTCGGACAAGGCCATCACCTCGTCCATGCGGTGCGTGATGAACAGGATCAGCGTGCCCGCGCCGGCCAGCGCGCGCATCAAGGCGAAGACCGACTCGCGATCGGCGAAGTCGAGCGCCGCCGTCACCTCGTCAAGGATCAGGACACGCGGATTGCGGATGACCGCGCGGGCGAGCACCACGAGCTGGCGCGCGGCAAGCGGCAGTTCGCCGCAAGGCCGGTCGAGATCGATCGGCGTCACCGCGAAGCGGTTGAGCGCGGCCTGCGCCCGGGCCCGCCGCTCGCCGCGCGGCACGCCTCGTCGCCAAAGCCCGTCGAGGCCGAGCAGGATGTTGTCGGTCACCGAACGATCTGGCGCGACCAGCACCTCCTGGAAAACGGTGGCGAAGCCAGCCGCCTGGAAGGCGCCGGGCTGCATGCCGGAAAACGGCCTGCCGTCGAGCAGTATCGCGCCGCCATCCGGCTGCACGATGCCGGACAAGAGCTTCACCAGCGTGCTCTTGCCCGAGCCGTTCTCGCCCAGGATCGTATGGATCGTGCCTGGCCGGAAGGCGATGGACGCCTCCGCCAGCGCGACGGTTTCGCCATAGCGTTTGGAAACGCCTTGGACTTCGAGCATGTCTCTTTCCGAAAATGGTGAAGCCGGTCCCTCAAGAAGAACCGGCTTCGCATGACATCACTTGGCGCAGGCGTCCGGCACCTTGGAATAATCCCAGCCCTTGGTCGGGGCGGGATTGGCGAAATAGGCGTCGAGCACGTTTTCGGGCATCGGGTCCGTCGGCGGCACCGGGAAGACCGAAACGGCGTCCGGCGTCATGCAGTCCTTGTACCATTTGTCGAGTTCGGCGGCGTGCACCGGCGGGATCGGGATGAGCAGCGTGTTGAGCTTCGGCTTCTGGCCGTCGAGCATGCGCTCGCCGACGCGGAACAGCGTCTGCGCCGTCCAGCCCGGCAGCACGGCATGGCCTTCGAAGCGGTATTTGTCGGGATTGGCCTTCCAGTAGCCGAGCGCATCGCCGGTGATCGAGCCGGTGATCAGCGGCGCCGGCCGGCCGGCCTCGGCGAAGGCCTCGGCCACGACACGGCTTTCGCTGCCGGTCGTCCACACCGCATCGATCGGCGCCGGATTGGTGGCGATCGCCTGCAGCACCACCGTCTTGGTGACGTTGGCAGTCCAATTGCCGTTGACGGTGCTCGCGACCTTGAGGCCGGTGTTCTCGGCCAGCGCCTTGTCGGCGCCCTGCTTTTCCTGGACGACGATCGGGTGACCGGCGATGCCTTCGACCACAAGCACGCTGGCGTCCGGCTTGGCCTTGCCGATCGCCGTCATCATGTCATAGCCCCAGCGGGCATAGTTGGAATCGACATTGATGGCGTTGGGGCTGGTGATGGAGCCCGCCGCCGTG
>JAFKFE010000543.1 GCA_017308345.1 Alphaproteobacteria bacterium
TCATCGACGACCTCGTCATGTGGACGGCGCACACGGATATTTTCGACGTCGATCCTCAGGCGCCGCAGCCGACGCTCGAGCAGATCTTCGCCGCAAGCTGGGAGACCAGCTGATGCAGATCTGGAACCAGATGGGCTATCCGCACGAGTCCACCATAGCCACGGACAAAGCCGGTCATGATTGGATCGTGGTGGTGGTGAAAGGCACCTTCGATTTTCCGACGAAGCCTGGCGGGCTGGCGCAGAAATCTCGCGAGCAGGTTCCTCTAGTCATGGCCGACACGCACACCGCCATGCCCGGCTATTCGGCAACGCTGTGGGAAACCGACTTCGCCTTCCGTAAATCGCGCTGCGATGTGGTGGCCAACGGCTATGCCTACGCGCCGGGAGGGCGCCCGGCGGAGCGTGTGCCGGTCGGCATCAAAATCGGCAACTGGTCGAAGCGGTTCGAAGTGGTCGGACATCGCGAGTGGCGTGCCATCGGACCGGTCTTCACCGCGACCGCGCCACAACCCTTCCTGAAACTGCCGATCTCCTATGATGTCGCATGGGGCGGAGTCGACAGGCTGGACCCCGAGGACAAGCTGCCTGCCAGCTACAAATACAACCCCGTCGGCACCGGCTGGTCGCGAACCAGAAATCAACGCCTGATACCCGGCCTGCGGCTGCCGAATACGCAGGCCATCGGCGAGGAGATCCGCTCACCGTTCGGTGACCACAAACCAATGAGCTTCGGACCGATAGGCCGCGGCTGGCCCGGACGGGCGGAATATGCCGGCACCTACGACCAGAACTGGGTCGACAATGTCTTTCCCTTTCTGCCGCAGGATTTCGACGAGCGTTACTTCCAGATGGCGCCATCCGACCAGCAGATCGATCTTCCTCGTGGAGGCGAGGACGTCGTGTTGGTAAACCTGACGCCCGAAGGGCGCGTCGGCTTCCGGTTGCCGCCGACGACCTTACCGATATGTCTGTTCAAGGGGAGACGGCCTGCCTTTGAGGGAGATATCAATCCCGACACCATCCTCCTCGATCCAGAGGCGCGGCGGTTTTCGATGGTCTGGCGGTTAGCACATCGCATCAAGACAAGTCTGCTGGATTTCAGCGAATGCTGGCTGGGTCCGCCGACGCCCGGCATGCTTCTGGCCCGGGATACCGGCAAGCGATATGTTCGCGCGGGATTGTTGCCTCTCAATCGCGATCGCGTGGCGCCATGACCGCTGGCGTCGACATTCTTTCGGTGGGGATGGTGACAGCCGTGGGCCTGAGTTCCGCCGCCGCATGCGCTGCCATGCGAGGCAAAATCGATGGCTTTCAAGAGACGGACTTCATCGTCCCCGGCGGGGAATGGCTGATCGGCGCGCCGGTGCCGTTGCCACGTAAGTGGCACGGCGAGAAACGTCTTGCCCATATCGCAGCGGCCGCTATCTGCGAGGCCCTGGAAGCGGTGCCGGAGGCGCGTGGCCAAACCGCTCTGCTTCTGTGCACCGCCGAGCAGGATCGACCGGCCCGTCCCATCGTGAACGATTCGGACCTGTTGCGGCAGATTGCCAAAATCGCCGAGGTCGAGCTGGATGCCAGCAGCCGCATTATCGCGCATGGCAGGCCGTCCGGCCATGTGGCGCTGGAGCATACGCGCAAAATGATAGAATCGCGAAGCGCGCGCTATGTCCTGGTCGCCGGGGTCGACAGCTTTCTGAGCAGCCGCAGCATCGCGCATTATCTCAAACAGAAGCGCCTGCTCATTGCGGGCAACTCGAACGGCTTCATTCCGGGCGAGGCGGCGGCTGCATTTCTGTGCGGGCCGAGTGGCGGAGGCAGCTTCCACCTGATGGGTGTCGGGCTGGCGCGCGAGGAAGGTTCGATCCTGAATCGCCAAGACATACCGCTGCGCGGCGACGGCATGGTCCAGGCCTACGGCACCGCCCTCGCACAGGCACGCATCGGGATGAACCAGATCGGCTACAGGATCGCTGATCTGATCGGCGAGCAATACTGGTTCTCGCAGTCGACCCTGGCTTCGATCCGGCTGCTTCGTGGAGATCACGGCTTCCAGGATATTTGGTCGCCCAACGAGTTCCTCGGCAACGTCGGGGCCGCGGCCGTCCCCCTTATGGTCGGCATGGCGTGGACGGCAGCACGGAAAGACTATGCGGCCGGCAATCCGGTGCTGATCGAATCGTCCTCCGACGCCGGCATCTGCGGAGCCGCCATCTTTGCCAAGAGGGCGGCTTGATGGGTACGGTTTACGCCAACGGGCTGGAGATTTCCGCTAAGGCACAAGACAACAAGATCATCGCGGCGTTTCCCGATACTTGTTTCACGCCGCCTGAAAACCCCGCGACGCCACCCGGAGCGCCCATCCCCTACCCCACCTTCGGAATGGATTCCGACACCGATAACGGCACGAGCACCGTGAAAATCGGCGGTCAGACGGTCGCGCAGAAGAATCTCTCCTACTACACCAGAACCACCGGAACCGAGGCCGGCTGCGCGGCCAAGAAAGGCATAATCACCTCGACGAATACGGGCAAGGCCTATGCCGCCGCCTGGTCGAGCAACGTCAAGGCACAGGGTGAGCCGGTACCGCGCAATACAGATCGGGCGACCGTCAATCATGCTTCACCGCAGCCTAATGACGGCAACGGCGCGCTCGTCGGCGGTGGTGGCGGCGGTGGCGACGACGTCGACTGCGTCGAGTTGGCCAATCAGATCGAGCTTCTCCTTACGCGCAACAAGCGCGTCGAGAATCCAACGTCGAACAAGAAGAAGGGACCGAAGAAGCGGGGCGGGCAACATGGCTATCTTTTTCGCATCGCCGAGCAAAGATGCGGAGAACATGGCCCAGGCACTCCCGGCTGGGACAATCACCAGGGTGAGCTGGAAAGAGATTTCGCGGCTGTGCGCGATGCAATAGACCTCTTCATGGCCGCTTGCGATCTAGACGACGTCGACTTCGCGGAATCGAACAGAGAGAGGGATCGCGACACCAATATGAAAGAGGCTATCAAGGGGATAGCGGAGCGAGACCCACGCTATATGCCGGACCAGATCCAGCATCTGGGACAAGATCACGAACTCTGCAACGGCGGGGACCTGGCTGACGCGCGCGCGGACCGGACACTGAACCAGATCATGGAAATCATAAATTCAGGCATGGGCTGATGAGATACTACGCACAGGCCGATCTGCTGACCTTTTCCCGCCAGTGGGTTTGGATCGCGTCCGATCGTGTTCATGAATTCGATGATGTCGTCGGGCGGCCGATCGCATCGCTCGACGCGCTCCACAGCGCGTCCGCTCGATATGTCAGGCGCCGGATGTCGATCCCGCCGGATGGTTCAATCTCGGAAGTTGCCGACGCCTTCATCGCAATGCTGAGCGAACTCGAGGCGAGCGGCGAGGATGTCGATCGCGTGTATGACTGGGCGTACTGCCTCACCCCTTTCATGCAGACCGAAAATGCAGTCCGGGCGATGCAGATCTGGGTTGAGACATTTACCCGCTTCGCGCGGGGAAAACGCGACAGAGCCAAGTATGTCGACGAGGATTTCATGGAGCAACTCGCCCTGTCCTACGCGACAGCCGTGCTTCAGCCCAGCATTCAGTTCTCGCGGCGCTGCATGGAGACACGCAGCCTGTGGCTCGAGAATGCCAGCCGAAAGACCGAATTTGACAGCGTGCTCTGGAAATATGTCTTGGAGGAGGGACACTCCGATCCATCCGTCTTCATCAGTTCCGGGCACAGGGATGTGCTCGTTCGTGAATGGTGGCGCGCGATGCGCGGCACAATCAGTGCCGACCAGATGAGGGGACTGCGGTTGGAGCAAGCTGAAAACATCCGCACCTTCAGCCAGACCAGGCAAGCATGGAAGCTGGACGGATCCGTCGATGAATCCATGCTTGTGGCCGGCTTCCCCGAATTCGACAAGGTCGCAAGACTGGCAAATTGAGGGGAGCCCGGTGCTTACGCGACCGGCAAGTTTGCGGCGATGTATTTCCTGACCTTGGCGATATCCAACTCCGAAATCCTCGGCGCGTCTGAGACGGACAGCATGCGCATGACGAACAGTTCGCCTTCCTCGGGAAATTCGTCGTATAGCTTCCTTGCGATGTCGCGGCCCACCTTGCCGGCCACGCGCAGCCCATCGAGATGGGCTTCAAGTTGGGCGACTATCCGAGCCAGACGCTCCTCGTCCATATCCGGATTTTCGTCCGGATTGAGCAGATGATGATCGTAAACCGTCCATAGGAACGCGGCCATCTCGGCATGCTGCCGCACGATATCGGGGATGGGCGGCGGGGCCATCAGTTCAAGTTCACCGATCCGCCACGGATGCGGTTGGAAACGCGCGCATGGCTGGTCACATAGGTCCCCCGGATCGTTATCCGACCATCCTTTTCCATGATGATCGTCGACTTGCCGCAACGCAGTTCGATACGTTCCTCTCCCACGATGGTCACCGCCTTTCCGTCCCGGACGACCTGCGGCGCCGTCGGCCCGCGAACAGGCTCGACGATGCGACCCACGATCAAAGGCCGACCCGCGTCGCCGTCCTGGAACAGGAGCGCCACCTCCGTCCCCATCATATCCGCGGTCAACTCGGTAAGACTTTTCGCCCGCACCGCCGTTTCCTGAGGGTTTCCCACATAGACGACCAGCGGGGCACTTCCGTCGAAACCAAGGAAGACACCGATCACCACCCCGTCAATTCGCTTCTTGGTCCTCGACATTTGCCGCCTCAATTCTGCTTGATCTCGGAACCCTTCATGATGATGTCGCCCGAGGCCTTTACATTGATCTTGCCCGATCCCTTCACGAAGATGTCCTTGCCGGTTATCGAGATGGTACCATCCTTCTTCAGCTCGATCGACGCCGAACCGCTTTTGATCATTATGGAATCGCCAGCCTCGATCACCAGCGCCTTGCCTATGTTGATGGCGCCGCCTTCCCCCACCTCAACGGAACTGTTCTTGGCAATTTTGAGCGCCCTGTTGCCGCCCACTTCGGTTGCGTCATCCTTGCCGATCTTGACCGATCTCGAAGCGCCGATATCCGATTTCTGATCGTTGGCGATCTTGTTGTTTTGTCCGCCGCCAATCTGAACGTTCTGGTCGGAGCCAATGTCCCAACCATCGCTAGTGCCGATACTGTGACTTTGGCTTAAGCCGACGCTAACTGACCGTGTCGCGCCGATCGTGTTGCTCTGGAGTCCGCCAACGGTGCGTTGTTCGGCCGCCCCCACCGTATCCACGCGCGCGATACCTACCGTGACCGTCTGGTTGAGCCCCACCGTCTGCGAGTGATTGGCGTCGATGTTTTCCGTCGAATTCGAAACGACATGGATCGTTTCGTTTGCCATCACCGTCAGCGAGCGGTTCGCGCCCACGGTCTCGGTGTCGTTCGAGCCGATGTTGGTGGTCTGGTCGACGCCGATCTTGACCGTCTTGTTGTTGCCGACGTCCTCGTCGAGGTTGTGGCCGACGGAGTGCTTGGCGTCGTGGTCGATGCGGTCGGACTGGTCGTGCTGGACCGTCTTGTTGCGGTCGTGCTTGATCAGCAGGTGGTGGTCCTTCTGGGCCTGGAAATTGACCAGCTCGGAGCCGGCCTTGTCCTCGAACATCAGCTCGTTGTACCCGCCGCCGCCCTTCGAGGAATTCGACTTCCAGCCGGATTGCGTGGCGTTGGCCGGCAACCCGTAGGGCGGCATCTGCGAAGCGTTGTAGACGCGGCCGGTGATGATCGGCAGGTCCGGGTCGCCCTCGATGAAGTCGACGATGACCTCCTGGCCGATGCGCGGGATCTGGATGAAGCCCCAGTTGCTGCCGGCCCAGGTCTGCGAGACGCGCACGAAGCAGGACGAGTTCTGGTCCTTCTTGCCGAGCCGGTCCCAATGGAACTGCACCTTCACCCGCGCGTATTTGTCGGTGAATATCTCCTCGCCCGAAGGGCCGACGACGGTCGCGGTCTGCGGGCCGCGCATGATCGGCCGCGGCGTGATGCGCGGCGGCCGGTAGGGCAGCTTGGTGGGCGCGACGCCAAGCACCACCTTGAAATTCTCGCTGTGGGCTTCGTTCTGGGTCCGATAGCCCGGATCGAACAACCGGTATTCGGCGCTGATCACCAGATAGTCCTGGTTCTGGTCGTCGCGCGGAAAGCTGTCCAGCGTGAACTTGCAGCCGGAAAAAAGGCCGCGCACCGTGCCTACCGCCGTGCTGTGCTGGTGCACCGCCTGGAGTTCCTCGCGGCGGATCCCGGCGATCTTGTCGCCCCGGCCGACATCGAGATGCGCGCCGGGCTGGCGGTAGTTCTCGCCCGAGGCTTCCTTGTGGCCGAAGGGTTGCGAGGACTTCGCCATCAGGTCGGCGCCGGGCTTCTCGAAGTCATAGTCGGTGTGGGCATAGGCGCCCGGCCGCACAGCGCTGCCGGGGATCCATTCGGTGATGTACTCGACATCGCGCCGCGAGGCGTGGCCCTCGAAATTGTAGAGCACCTTCTCGTAACCGGGGGCCGGCTTCAGCTTGCTCATCGCGTCGCACAAGATGAGCGTGTGCTTGCCCTCGTCATGCTCGAAGAAATAGAAGATACCCTCGTGCTCGAGCAGCCGCTGCACGAAATCGAGATCGCTCTCGTCGTACTGGACGCAATATTCGCGCTGGGGATAGGAGCCCTGCAGCCGCTTCTCGAATTTGGCGATGCCGTATTTCGAGAAGATCTTTTCGACGATCTCGACCGCCGTCATGTTCTGGAAGATACGGCAATCGGTGGTGTTGCCCAGGAACCAGAGCCATGGCCTGACGGTCGCCTCGTAAAAGGCCAGCCGGTCCTCGATACGGGTCAGCTTGAAATCCGACACGAGGCCGCTGAACCAGCGTTTCGGATCGGATTCGCCTTCGACCGAAACGGCGCCGCCCAGCATCTTCAACGGATCGACGTCGCGGTTCTTCGAGACGAAACCGACCGTATAGGCGAAACAGCGGCTGATCTCATCGCGGCCGATGAGATGGGTGAAGGTCAGGTCGGCGCCAGCCGGCGTCTGTACAACCGTGGCACGTTCGTTCGGCATGGGTCGTGCCCCTCCTCGACGCGGCCGCCAGTGTGATGGTTTGAAACCCCCGCTCTATTAACTGCATCACGTTCGGGAGCGTTCGACTTCACCGCACCGTACGGGTGCAAGCCTAGCACATGTTTGAGGGAGGCCAAATAACAGCCATGGCTAAAGCGCGCTGGCGCGCCGGTGTGAAACGCTCCTCTCCCGCTCAGCCTGCAAGCTGCTAGAATACCGAAGCAATTCCGGGAAAGGGCCTGGCGACTCTTCGCCCGGAATGCGCGAAAGATAAGCATTTGTTGACCAAGTTCGGCGACGCTTCCGGATGTTCATCTCTCTCCAGATCAGCAATGTCGACAAGCTGCCGGCCGGCAACGCCGAGAGTTTTGCCGCCCGCGACCGCAGCTTCGAGATCGGCCGCGAGAATTGCGACTGGACGCTGTCCGACCCGGACAAGTTCATCTCGGGCCGGCATTGCGAGGTCCGCTACCAGGCGGGCTCCTTCTGGCTCTACGACGTCTCGCGCAACGGCACTTTCATCAACGGTTCCAACCAGCGCATGGCCGGACCGCATCGGTTGGCCCAGGGCGACCGGCTGCTGATCGGCCGTTATGTCGTCGGCGTATCGATCGAAGACGAACGGGCCGCCACCGGACATCCTCAGACCAGGACCGGGTCGACGCAGCGCGAGCTGCCGCCCTCGACCGGCCGCCCCCTGGCCCCTGGCCACGGCTCATTCTTCAATCCGGCGGAACAGCGCCAGATCGGGGCAGGGCCTGTCTCGACCTCCTCGGCCTTGCAGCCCGGTCCCGCAACTCCGGCCAATCGGCCCGCCGAAGCGGACGCGATGCTGCGAGAGATCGCCAGGGCGGCGGGCATCGCGCCTGACTTGCTGCAGGCGCGCGACCCGCACGAGGTCGCGGCAGAGATCGGCGCAGTGCTGAGGACAACGGTCGAGCAACTGTCGCTGCTGCTCAAGGCGCGCGCGGCGGCAAAGGTGCTCGCCAAGAGCGCGAACCGCACGATGATCGGCGCCGAGGACAACAACCCGCTGAAATTCGTGCCGGGCACCGACGATATATTGGAGATCATGTTCGCCAGGCGCAGGACCGGCTATCTCGATGCCAGGCACAGCGTCGAGGATGCGTTCCGCGACCTGAAGGCGCACGAAATCGCAACCTATGCCGCCATGCAGGCAGCGCTGTCGCGGCTGCTCGACGACCTGTCGCCGGAAGCGATCGCCAGGAAAATCCCGCCGGCGTCCTTCTCGTCCAGGAAGAGCCAGGCATGGGACGCGCTCGTCGCGACCTGGCGTACGATGGAAGACAAGCACGAGAACGGCATGCTCGATGTTTTCCTCGCCTATTTCGCCGAGGCCTACGCCAAGGCCGGCAAGCAGAAATAGACGCAGGGGCACGGACCGCGCCCGCCGTATGTGACGGGTCTCATAGAAGAAGCCGCCTCTTCGAGCATCTTGGCTCCCGATTTCAATCGGCGGCCCCGTTTCAATTGGGTATCCGGGCGACTAGAATGCACAAGGACGCTAGCCCGGCGGGCAAGGCGGCGAGGCTTGGGGCGTGTGCAGCAATGTCATGTTTCGGCGAGATGAGCCTTTCCACGCGGCCCGCCGCCGAGGCTCAGCCTGAAACGCGCTTCCCCGGGCAAAGGCTGGGTCGTCGCGCCGCGACAGCGGGTCGGCGCCGATGAGATCTAAGGACGATCCCCCACGGCCGGCGGACAAGACCGTCATCCGCGCGCCGCGGCCGAAGCAGAAAACGCCTTCGCCTCCCGAGAGGGCCGGTCGGGAAGGCATGCAACCCGTTCCATCACCTTCCCGCGAAGCGACAGTGTTCGACCCCGGCGGCGGCCGGCGGATGCCCACCGGCTGGTCGTCCGGAACCGTGCTCTTCCAAGGGCCAACTCCGGGAGCGGCCGCGAATGCCGCGCCAGGGTTGCAGCAGGATGCCCTGCTCGACGCCATCGGCGGCGTGAGATACGCCGCGGCCAATCCGATCCTTGCCGCCGCGGCGCCGCTGCTGATGCTTCTCGGCCAATTGCGGTTGATGCCGGTCGAGCGGCAGGCGGCGCCCCTGGCTGAGCATATGGCCGAAACGATCGAGACCTTCGACCGTGCAATCGCGAAAGCCGGCATTGGTGAGGAAGACGCGCGGGTCGCCAAATTCGCCCTTTGCGAAACCGCCGACGATCTCGTCG
>JAFKFE010000350.1 GCA_017308345.1 Alphaproteobacteria bacterium
GAGCGGGTAGATATCCTCGGGCTTGACGCCGTCGGCGAGCAGGACCGCCTCGAGCTGGCCCTGGATCCATTTGCACATCGTGCGCTTGCCGGGGAATTTCTCGAGATCGAAGAAGTCGGCCCAGCTGGCGGGTGCGCTCGACAGCTTCTTGGAATCATAGGCGAGCACGTTGGAATAGGTGTAGTTGCAGATGCCGAATTCCGCGGCGAGGCCGTCGCCGACCAGGCTCTTGTCGACGATGGAGTAGTCGATCGGTTCGACATAGCCACCCTTGCCGAGCACGAGCGCGTCGGTCATGCCGCCATCGGTGGCGTCCCAGGTCACATTCTTGGAATCGACCATTGCGCGGATCGCGCCGGTCTCCGGGCCGGCGCCGTCGATCACGACCGGTATGCCCGACTTCTTGGTGAAGGGCTCGCCATAGGCCTTCTGGAAGGCGTCGAGCGCGGCGCCGCCCCAGTTGCAGACGACGACCTCATTGGCCTCCGCCGATGCCGCGCCGGGCCGTATCGCGACAGCGAGGCCGAGGCCGGCCATGGCGGTAAGGAAAGAGCGACGGTCGATCTGACCGGATTTGAATTTCTCGAGTGCTATTAACGCTGCGTCTTGACCAAAGCGGTTGCTGGACATGGTTGTTCCCCTTTTATGTCCTTCTGGAGTCCTAGGTTTCGGTGACTTCCTCCCGAGCCGGCGCCAAGCCGCCGGGAGGCGGCTCGGAACCGGTATTGGTCGCAGACCACCGGAGTCGGGGGTCTGATGGCGGCGCGACCGAGGCACGGACGACGAGCTCGACGCCGATGCGTTCGGTGACCGCTTCTGTTTTTCTGCCTGTGATGAGGTCCAGCAGCATGGCGACGCCGCGCCGGCCGAATTCGGCCGGAGACTGCCGCACCGTCGTCAGCGCCGGCGAGAGAAGGTCGGCGTTGCTGATGTCGTCGAAGCCGATGAGCGAGACATCATCGGGGATGCGCAGACCCATGCCGCGCGCGGCGCGCATGGCGCCGAGCGCCAGCATATCGCCGCAGGTGAAGACGGCGGTCGGCGGATCCGGTTGCTCGAACAGCGACTTGAAAGCGCCGACGGCCTGGCCTTCATCGTAGTCGCAATGGACCACGAGCCGGTCGTCAGGCGCTATGCCTGCCGCTTCCAGCGCCTGGGCATAGCCGGAGAGCCGCTCGGTCGTGCTGAGCAGGCCATGCGGGCCGGCGATCGCGCCGATGCGGCGATGGCCCTTCTCGATCAGGTGGCGGGTTGCCATGCGGGCGCCGTCGG
>JAFKFE010000544.1 GCA_017308345.1 Alphaproteobacteria bacterium
AGGGCGCGCGCAAGCAGGTCGAGGTCACCGTGACTGGCGCCAAATCGGCGCGTTCGGCCAAGCGCATCGCGCTCTCGATCGCCAATTCGCCGCTCGTCAAGACGGCCGTCGCCGGCGAGGATGCCAATTGGGGCCGCGTGGTCATGGCCGTCGGCAAGGCCGGCGAGCCGGCCGACCGCGACCGGCTGTCGATCTGGTTCGGCGACAATCGCCTCGCGCATGAGGGCGAGCGCGATCCGGCCTATTCGGAGGAAGCGACCTCGGCCTACATGAAGCGCGACGATATCCGCATCCGCGCCGATATCGGCATCGGCCGCGGCAAGGCCACGGTGTGGACCTGCGACCTCACCAAGGAATATGTCGCCATCAATGGCGATTACCGGAGCTGATGGCGCCGGTGTCCAGGCATCCGGCAAGCGTGCTGGCGGTCGTGCGCCGCTACGAGGCGGCGGGTTTTCGCGCCTGGCCGGCGGCCGCCGTCCATTATGACGGGACCTGGGTGGTGCGGCTCACGGCCGGACACCCCGCCAAGCGCCTGAACTCGGTCAATCCGCTCGATCCGGGCGACACGCACGCCATCGAGGAGCGCATCGGCCGCGCCGCGCGGCGCTTCGATGCCTATGGCCGGCCGCTCACCTTCCGCATGTCGCCGCTGTCGGGACAGGTGCTGTCCACGCATCTCGACAAGGCCGGCTGGAACAGGTTCGACGAATCCCTGGTGATGCGGTTGCCGCTGAAAGAAGTCGAGCTCGGCGCGGCCATGGACCAGATTCCGCTCAAGGACATCAGCCGCTTCATCGGCGCGTCGCTGAGGACGAGCGGCTCGGACGCCTCGCTGCGGCCCGGCCTGTCCGAGGTCATCGGCGCCATCCAGCCGGAAGCGGGGCTGTTCGCGCTCGAGGACGGCAACGAGCCGCTGGCGACGCTGATCTGCGTCCATGACGGCGATCTCGCGGGGCTGTTCGAGGTCGCCACCGAAAAGTCGGCGCGCAACAAGGGCCATGGCCGCAATCTCATCCTGTCGGCGCTGAAATGGGCGCGGCTGCGCGGCGCGCGCGAGGCCTGGCTGCAGGTCGAGGCCGGCAACGCGCCGGCGCTCTCGCTCTACCGGTCGCTCGGCTTCGAGGAAGTCTATCGCTACCACTATCGACGGCCGCCAGGCGCATGAGCGATGTGAAGCCAGCCGGAAAGCGCCTGCTCCTGGTCGCCGCCTGCGCGCTGGTCGACACCGACCGGCGCGTGCTCCTGGCGCAGCGCCCCCAGGGCAAGCAACTCGCCGGCCTGTGGGAGTTTCCAGGCGGCAAGGTCGAGCCTGGCGAGACGCCGGAGGAATGCCTTGTCCGCGAGCTCAACGAGGAACTCGGCATCGAGACGGAGATTCCATGCCTGGCGCCGCTCACCTTCGCCAGCCATTCCTATGACGATTTCCATCTGCTCATGCCGCTCTACGTCTGCCGCCGCTTCCGCGGCATCGCGCAGCCTAGGGAAGGGCAGGGGCTGAAATGGGTGCGGCCGAAGCAGATGCGCGATTATCCAATGCCGCCAGCGGACGCGCCGCTGATCCAGTTCCTCATCGATCTTTTGTGATCTTGCCGCCCTGCCTTCGCGGCGCCTGGCCGATTCCATGAGTGGCGACTTTTTCATGCTTATTTCCGGACCAGTTTTAGCCAGCGTTAATGGAAGATTTATCTCGACGTGAGACATTGGACGAGGCCGCTTCGCGCGGCGATATCGTCGATGACTGGGAAACACGGCATGAGCCTCGAAAGAGAGTGGGACTCGATCCGGCCCGACCGGGGTTTTCGCGCGGTGGACGCCGGCATGGGCATCCTGCGGATCACGCTTCTCTTCGGCTCGGCCGCCGTGGCACTGGCGCTGATCGCAACGCCTTTCCTGGACGGCCAAACGCGATCGCAGGGCGACCGCGACGGCCTGGCGGCCGGGCTCGATATGACAGCAACCGGATCGATCGGCCACCGCACCAGTACATATACGGTGCGGCGCAGCGTGCTTCAGCCGATGCCCAGTTCAATCTGCGTGATCCGCAATGACGGCAGCCGCAGCGGCGAGTGCTGACGTGGTTAATGATTTTTCGGGACAGCGGCATTTCATTTGCTGTTAAGCTTTTGCCGTTAACCTTTCTTAACGGGTAGGACATTAGAATTTCTGCATAAGGGATAGATGACCATGAAAAACCTGCTGCAGCAATTCGTAAGAGATGAGACAGGCGCCACGGCCATCGAATATGGCCTGATCGTTACTGTGCTGTCGCTTACAATCATCGGCGGCGTGGGTAGGGCCGCGGACGCGCTCCAGTGGTTGTTCAGCGACAACAACAGCAAACTGGTCCAGGCCTTCTCCCACTGACGAAGCCGACCCGGCAATCAAAGACGCGGTCAGCCCTTCGGCGGGTTCTCCAGAATCGCCTTTAGCGACACCTTGGCTGACCCCGGCTTGAGCGGCTTTTGCTGCGAGGCGTCGGGCGCCCAGCCGGACATCCAGACGACTGGAAAGCTCGCGCGGATGCGGCGGTCCGGATCGGAGAACCGTTCGGCATAGATTTCGGCGGCGCGGGCGAACAAACGCCTGCTTCCGGGTCGCCGGCTGCGGTCGATGAGCGGGCTCGTCTCGCCCATGGCGCGCAGGTCGGCTGTAAGATCGAAGAGCGTGTCGTAGCGAACCGTGACGGTTTCGACATCGGCCACCGGCAGCGCCAGGCCGGCGCGCTGCAACAGCGCGCCGGCGTCGCGCACGTCGGTGAAGGGAAGGATGCGCGGGCTGGCGCCGCCATAGATCTCCGTCTCGGCTGCGAGCAAGCTTTCGCGCAATTCCGCCAATGTGCCGGCGCCGGCGAGAGCGCCGAGGAACAGGCCGTCCGGTCTCAGCGCCCGGCGGATCTGCGCGAGCATGCCGGGAATATCGTTCACGGCATGCAGCGAGAGCAGGGAGACGACGAGATCGAGGCTGCCTTCCTCGAACGGAACGATCTCCGGCCGCGCCAGCAGGCCGGGTCGGCCGGCGAGAAGCGCTTCGTCCATCTCGACGCGCACGACTTCGCCGACCTTGCCGCTGCCGGCGAGCGCCTCGGCCGCCGTCGGTGTCTGGCAAAACAGCGCGGCCGCCCTTCCGAAGCGGCGCTCGACCGCGTCAAGCCGGTCGGCAAGGTCTTCAGCCGCCCGCCGCATCAGGAAATCGGCGCCTTCGACGGGGCGGACGAGAGCCCGGCGCTTGCGCGCCAGCCAGAGCTCAGTGTCGATCAAGGGCTGCAATGAAAAGCTTCCTGTTGTCCGCGCCCGCCGGAGTGGTGTTAAGGTGGAGCGGGGTTCCAATCACGTGGCCGATCCGGTGCACAAGATCAAGACCAGCGCGGTCCAGGACATGACGCGGCAGGCACTGGCCTGGCCGGCCCGCCTGTTGTTTCCGCCGGTTTGCGCCGGCTGCCGCCGCCACGTGTCGCGGCCTGGCGTGCTGTGCGGCGCCTGCTGGCCGAAGCTGAGGCTGCTGGAGAAGCCCTGGTGCCCGGTGATGGGCACGCCCTTCACCCATGACATGGGCGAGGGGTTTCTCTCTGCCGAGGCGATCGCCGATCCGCCGCCCTTCGAGCGGGCGCGGGCCGCCGTCGTCTATTCGGGCGTCGCGCGCCAGATGGTGCAGGGGCTGAAATACCAGGACCGGACCGATCTCGCGCCCTGGATGGCAAACTGGATGATCCGCGCCGGCGCGGAACTGATTGCCGAGGCTGACCTGGTCGTGCCGGTGCCGTTGCACTGGCGGCGCTTCTTCCGGCGCCAGTTCAATCAGTCGGCGGAACTCGGGCGGGCCGTCGCGAAGCTCGGCGGACTGCCTTTCTCGCCATCCGCGGTCAGGCGCGTGAAACTGACGCGCCAGCAGGTCGGGCTCGAACGGCATGAACGCGAGGAGAATGTGCGCGCCGCTTTTCGCGTTCCGCCGGACTCCGAAATCGAAATCGCGGGGCGGAGGGTTCTGGTCGTGGATGATGTCTACACCACCGGCGCGACGGTGCGGGCCGTCGCCAAGGCGCTGAAGAGGGGCGGCGCCGGAGCGGTCGACATCCTCACTTTCGCACGCGTCCTGCCGGGGGACTTCCGGCCCGATGAGTCCGCGACTATATAGGTTCGAGTTGTTGTTTTGCCGCATGTCGTTTTCGTACCCTCATTGGACGGCATGCGTGAGGATTGCCGGCCAATGGCTGATGTGACGATCTATACCCGCATGATGTGCGGCTACTGCAGCGCCGCCAAGCGGCTGCTCGACCGCAAGGGCGTGGCCTATACCGAGCACGACGCCTCGTTCTCGCCGGAACTGCGCCAGGAAATGATCTCGCGGGCGCATGGGCGGGCTACCTTTCCGCAGATTTTCATCGGCGACACGCATGTCGGCGGCTGCGACGACCTCCATGATCTGGAGTCGCAGGGCCGGCTGGACGCGATGCTGGCCAACGGGAGATGATCATGGGTAGTTTCAAGGCCGCCGCCGTGCAGATGCGTTCGGGCACGAGCCCGCGGCGCAACGCCGCCGACATGGAGACCTTGGTCCGCCAGGCCGCGGGCCAGGGCGCCGCCTACGTCCAGACGCCGGAAATGACCGGCGCGCTGATCCGCGACAAGCAGGCGGGGGCGGCCGCTTTTACCACCGAGGACAAGGACATCGTCGTCGCGACCGCGCGCCGGCTGGCGAAGGAGCTCGGCATCTATCTGCATGTCGGCTCGACCGCGATCCTGCGCGCCGACGGCAAGCTCGCCAATCGCGCGTTCCTGTTTTCGCCGGACGGCGCCCTGATCGCCGGCTATGACAAGATCCACATGTTCGATGTCGATCTCGACAATGGCGAGAGCTGGCGCGAGTCCGCATCCTATGAGCCGGGAACGCAAGCGGTCGTGACCGA
Organism: Alphaproteobacteria bacterium; assembly: GCA_017308345.1. Classification (GTDB taxonomy): domain Bacteria; phylum Pseudomonadota; class Alphaproteobacteria; order Rhizobiales; family Rhizobiaceae; genus Mesorhizobium. Next base: position 4,907 of record JAFKFE010000544.1, read on the forward strand.
TATCAAAGGGACGAGGCTTGGCTTCGCCGTCTGCTACGACCTGCGCTTCCCGCAGCTGTTCCGCGCCGAGGCGATGGCCGGGGCCGAGGTGCTGACGGTGCCCGCCGCCTTCACGCGCCAGACCGGCGAGGCGCATTGGCATGTGCTGCTGCGCGCCCGCGCCATCGAGAACGGCGCCTATGTCATCGCCGCCGCGCAGGGCGGCCTGCATGAGGACGGGCGCGAGACCTACGGCCATTCGCTGATCGTCGATCCGTGGGGACGCGTCATCGCCGAGGCCGCGCATGACGAGCCAGGCGTGATCGTCGCCGAGATCGATCCGGCCCAGTCACTGGCCGCGCGCCGCAAGATACCCAATCTGAAGAACGCGCGGGATTTCACCGTCAATGCCGGGACAAGCGAAGCGCCGCGTCTCAGGGGGGCTGCCTCTTGATCCGTTTTTCCCTGATCTGCGAACACGAGCACGAATTCGAAGCCTGGTTCCGCAGCAATGACGATTTCGACACCCAGAAGAAGCGCGGCTTCGTCGATTGCCCGACTTGCGGCTCGCACAAGGTCGAGAAGGCGCTGATGGCGCCGGCCGTCTCGACGTCGCGCAAGCAGGAGAAGGTCGCTCTCGCCATGGGCGAGGCGCAGAAGCAGGCGCTGGCGCAATTGAAGGCGCTGGCCGAGAAGGTGCGCGAGAATGCCGACTATGTCGGCGACAAGTTCGCCGAGGAAGCGCGCAAGATCCATTTCGGCGAGACCGATCCGCGCGGCATCTATGGCGAGGCGACGCCGGAAGAGGCGCAAAGCCTCGCCGAGGACGGCGTCGAGTTCATGCCGATACCGAGCTTTCCGGACGACCGGAACTGAGGTGCCGACGTTGGGGTGAATGCCGGCCGACCTCAGTCTCAGCACATCTTTGGCGCAAGTTCAAAAAGGTGGAGAGAGCAGGAAACAGGCTCTAGCCAGCGGTTTGGCCTAAGCTTCCGATCAGTTTTGCGAGCAGTCTCGCCAGCATTTCCCGGTCCTCGCGCGTCAGCCCTGCGAGGATTTCATGCTCGTTCGCAACGTGGGCGGTAAGCGCCTCGTCGGTGAGCTCGCGGCCCTTCTCGGTGAGCTGAACGACAACGCCGCGCCGGTCGCTGGGGTGTGGCGCGCGCCGGGTCAGGCCGGCCTTCTCCAGGCGATCGAGGCGAGCGGTCATGGCGCCCGACGTCACCATCGTCGCCTCGTAGAGCTCGGTCGGCGTCAGCGCGTAGGGCGCGCCCGATCGGCGCAGCGTGGCCAGGACATCGAACTCGCCGGACTGCAGCCCGAAGCGGGCGAAGACCGGCGCGAGACGATCGCGCGCGATCAGCGATGAGGCTTCGTTCAGCCGTCCGATCACCCCCATCGGTGATACGTCGAGATCGGGCCGTTCCCTTTGCCACTGCTCGATGGCCCTTGTCGCGCGATCCATGTGTCTCACCGAAAAGTATCTTGATATAAAGAATCTTTGTGTTATCTTATCTGAAGATCGGGCGACGGCCAAGGCGGAAGTGAAGGACGGTAGGCGTGAAGGAGGGCCGATGAGATTTCTCTGGGATTCGGCGATCGGCCTTCTGGTGGTGACGGGCGGCCTGCTCGGCATGACGCTGCCGTTCGGCAAGATCGCCACCGCCGCCGGCGTGCCGGCCATGGTCTGGGCCTTGGTTATCTCGCTTGGCGCCGGCGGCGTGCTGCTGCTGGCGCTTCTGCTGCGCGGCGAGCGCATCCGGCTGTCGCCACGCAAGCTGCGCTACTTCTTCATAACCGCCGCGATCTCCTACGCCTTCCCCAATATGCTGATGTTTTCCGCCATCCCGCATCTCGGCGCGGGCTACACCGGCATCATGTTCACGCTGTCGCCGGTCATCACGCTTGCGTTCTCGATCCTGCTCGGCGTCAGGCGCCCCAATCCGCTCGGCGGCATCGGCATCGCCGTCGGCTTCGTCGGCGCGGCAATGGTCGCGCTCACGCGCGGCGAGGCCGGCCAGCCGGCTGATTATTTCTGGGTGGCGATCGGACTGCTCATCCCGGTCAGCCTTGCCGCCGGCAACATCTACCGCACCGTCGATTGGCCGGAAGGCACCGGCCCGATCGAGCTTGCCGTCGGCAGCCATCTGGCGTCGGCCACGCTGCTCCTCGCCGGCATTCTGACGCTTCTGGGCTGGCAGGCCTTCGCTCCGCTGGCCGGCGTGCCGCTGGTGATCGTTGGGCAGGTCGCCTCGGCCTCGGCGATGTTCGCCTTCTTCTTCCGCCTGCAGGCGGTCGGCGGGCCCGTCTATCTCAGCCAGATCGGCTATGTGGCGGCAGCCATCGGCCTGTTCGCCGGCACGATCTTCCTCGGCGAGAACTACCAGTTGCTGACCTGGGCAGGCGCCGCCATCATCACCGCCGGGGTTTTCATCACGACCAAGGCGCAGAGCCAGGCCAGCGCGACGGTGCAAGGCCAAGCGGCGTGAGGCCGCGCCGGAGCGCTCAGACCGACCCCTTCTCCGCCAGCAACATGTAGTTGACGTCCATGTCCCGGGACTTCTGCCAGCGGTCGGCCAGCGGATGGTAGACGACGCCGGTGCGGTCGATCACCGTGAGTCCCGCCGCGCCCAGCGCCTTTCCCAGTTCCTCCGGCCGCACCAGCCTGCCGAATTGATGTGTGCCGCGCGGCAGCCAGCGCAGGACATATTCGGCGCCGATGATGGCGAGGCCGAGCGCTTTCAGCGTGCGGTTGATGGTGGCGACGAACATGATGCCGCCCGGACGGACCATCTCGCCGCATTTGGCGACGAACAGGTCGACATCGGCGACATGCTCCACCACTTCCATGTTCAGGACGACATCGAAGGTTTCGCCGGCATCCGCCAGCGCCTCGGCCGTGGTGGCGCGATAGTCGATGGAGACCCCGGCCTCCGCCGCATGCAGCCTGGCGACCTCTATGTTGGTGGCGGAAGCGTCCGCGCCCACGACATCGGCGCCAAGCCTGGCCATCGGCTCGCACAAAAGCCCGCCGCCGCAGCCGATATCGAGGAAGCGCAGGCCTTCGAAGGGCCGCGCGGCGCGTGGGTCGCGGCCGAAGCGCGCCGCCACCTGGTCCCGGATATAGGCGAGCCGCACCGGATTGAACTTGTGCAGCGGACGGAACTTGCCGTTCGGATCCCACCATTCGGCGGCAAGGGCGGAGAAGCGCTCGACTTCTCCAGCATCGATGGTCGATCGGCGGGGCTCTGGCATAGGCGGGTCTCCTCGAACGACAATAAGTCAGGGAACGCTAGCAAGTCGGGTCCTGGGCCCGGAAAGTCAAGGCAGGTTTTTCCGGTTGCCGCTAAAGGCCGGCGGCGAATGTCAGGGTCGACCGCGCGCTTCGGGTGATCGAGCCTGACGCGACAGCGCGACCGTCGCGTGGTTCATTTCAACGCTGGCGGGCTCGATCGCCTGCACGGCCTCGCTGTCGCCGATCTCGGCCATGATGCGAGCCGCCGCGGCCCGGGCCTGCTCCAGGTTTTGCCAGCGCACGACATCCATCCAGCTTCCATCCTCGCGCCTGGCGAGATGCCTGCCGAGAAAGCCGGGCTGCCGGGCAAGCCAGTCGGTCATGACCCCGTTGGCGGCGACAAAGCCGGCCTCGGTGCCGGGTTTGAGGCGGAAGGTGACGATTTCCAAGGTCGCGGCCATGAGAAGCGCCAAGGGCGGTTTGGTTGTCTTATGGCATGGCGGGCGGCGGGAATCCGTCAGGATAGGCGGCGCCGGGCCGGCCACGGTCGCCCTCGCTTGCGAAGCCTTGCTGTTTTGGCTAAGGAGGCCGCGCATTTCCGCGCTTGGCCATCCAGGCGTTTCCTCCCGTACCGGCCTCGAGCCGGCTTCAATCAAGGGCATTTCGCTTCCATGGCGCGTATCGTGATGAAATTCGGCGGAACCTCGGTCGCCGACATCGCCCGCATCCGCAATGTGGCGCGCCATGTCAAACGCGAGGTCGATGCCGGCCATGAAGTGGCGGTCGTGGTGTCGGCGATGGCCGGCAAGACCAACGAACTGGTCGCCTGGACGCGCGAGGCCTCGCCGATACATGACGCGCGCGAGTACGACGCGGTCGTCGCCTCGGGCGAGCAGGTCACCGCCGGCCTGCTGGCGATCACGCTGCAGAGCATGGGCGTCCACGCCCGCTCATGGCAGGGCTGGCAGATCCCGATCAAGACCGACAATGCGCATGGCGCGGCGCGCATCCTCGACATCGACGGCGCGTTCCTGATCAAGCGCTTCGGCGAAGGCCAGGTGGCGGTCATCGCCGGTTTCCAGGGCATCGGGCCGGACAACCGCATCGCCACGCTCGGC
>JAFKFE010000351.1 GCA_017308345.1 Alphaproteobacteria bacterium
TGCCCCCAGCAGTGCTTTGAGACGCAAGATATTCATGGAAATCCCTCCCCGAAATACTAGTGGCTCAAGCTAGAACCAATTCGGGTTAACGACGCAACAACGATTTCAGGAGCTGTACATGTACATCTTGACAGGGCGTATTTTTGCCATGGTGACTGGCTTCGCAATCAGCGCCTAAATCGCGGCAACCGGCGTCAAACGGTCGAAAAAATCCGAACAAACCATCCGAAAGAGGGCAAAAACGGCAGTTTTTAGGGCTTCCGGGCCGCATTGTTACATTATGGCAACAATGCGGCGCAAACTTTCCGTTTACGTCAAAATTAACGTAGCGGCACGCCTGTTTTCGGGGCAGCTAACGCACGGGAAAGCATCCCGGCGTGAAGGCGAATCTCGCCGCTCAGCCGGCGTCGCGAACCCTGGCCAACGCGACCGAAAGCTTCTCTTGCGCCTCGCGGTATTCGGCGAGTTTCTCGCGCTCGGCCTCGACCACCTCTTCCGGCGCGTTGGCGACGAACTTTTCGTTCGAGAGCTTCTTGTGCAGGCGGGCGATCTCCTCGGTCGCCTTGGCCAGTTCCTTCTGCAGCCGCGCGGCCTCCGCCTGGAGATCGATCAGGTTGCCGAGCGGCAGGCTCACCGTCGCCTCGTTGAGGACGATCTGCGCCGAGCCCTTCGGCGACGCGTCGGCGAGCGCGATATCGCCGACGCGCGCCAGCCGCTTGATCGCCTGCGCGTGACGCTCCAGCCGCTCCTGCGTCAGCGTGTTGGCGCCAATCACCATCAGCGGTGCGATCGCAGCCGGCGGCACGTTCATTTCCGAGCGCACCGAGCGAATGCCGGAGACCAGATCGACCAGCCAGTTGATGTCGGCGGCGGCCTCTTCGTCCTCGAAGTCGGGCGACGGCCAGGCGGCGTGGCAAAGCAGCGATGCGCGCTCCTTGCCCTCGCCCGCGGTCTGCGCCCACAACTCCTCTGTCATGAACGGCATCATCGGATGCAGCAGCTTGTAGATCTCGTCGAGCACGAAGGCGACGCAGGCCCGGCTTTCGGCCTTGGCAGCCTCGTCCGTGCCCATGAACACCGGCTTCAGGAGTTCCAGGTACCAGTCGCAGAACAGGTTCCAGACAAAGCGGTAGGCTGCGCCCGCCGCCTCGTTGAACCGGTAGCTGGTGATGCCTTCGGTGACCGCGCGCGCAGCCCGCGTCAGTTCCGTCAGGATCCAGCGGTTGACCGGCAGCCTGGCGTCGTTCAGCCAGAAGTCGTCGTTG
>JAFKFE010000352.1 GCA_017308345.1 Alphaproteobacteria bacterium
CTTGAGGCTGTGCATCAGCGCGGTCGGCGCGCTCAGCGGATCGCTGGTCAGGAACACGGCCGTGCCAGACACGAGCTGCGGCTTCTTCTTCAACAGGTTCGCCGCCAGGAAATCGAGCGGGATCTCGTTGCGGCGCGTCTTGTCGAACAGATAGCGGCTGCCGCGCACCCAGGTCCACATGCCGAGGATGATGGCGAAGGCGACAGCGAGCGAAGCCCAGCCCCCCTCGAAAACCTTGACGATGTTGGAGGCAAAGAAGCCGATGTCGATCAGCGCGAACATGGCCGTCAGCGCGACCGCCGGCCAGAGGTTCCATTTCCAGATGCGCGTCATGACGATGAACAGCAGCGTCGTCGTCACCAGCATGTTGCCGGTCACCGAGATGCCGTAGGCCGACGCAAGTTTGCTGGATTCACCGAAACCGACCACCAGCAGCATCACCACGAGCGCCAAGAGCATGTTGACGCGCGGCATGTAGATCTGCCCGGATTGCTTTTCCGACGTGTGCAGGATCACGATGCGGGGCAGCATGTTGAGTTGCACGGCCTGCCTTGTCAGCGAGAAAGCGCCCGAGATCACTGCCTGGCTGGCGATCACGGTGGCCGCCGTCGCCAGCACCACCATCGGGAAGAGTGTCCAGCCCGCATTCATCTCGAAGAACGGGTGGCCGACGGTACCGCCTTTCGAAAGCACAAAGGCGCCCTGTCCGGCATAGTTCAGAAGCAGGCAGGGAAACACGATCGCGAGCCATGCCAGCACGATCGGCTTGCGGCCGAAATGGCCGAGGTCGGCGTAGAGCGCCTCGGCGCCGGTAACGGCCAGGAACACGGCGCCGACGGTAACAAAGGACACGTCGGGCGAGTTGATGAAGAAGGCCACGATGTAATGCGGGCTTATCGCCCACAGGATTTCCGGATCGGCGATGATGTGCTTCAGCCCGGAAAGGCCGATGGCGAGAAACCAGAGGGCGGTGACCGGGCCGAACACCAGGCCGACGCCGCCGGTGCCGAAGCGCTGGACCGCGAACAGCATCGCAAGGATCAACAGCGTCAGGGGCACGACATAGGGCTGGAAGGCCGGCGTCACGACATTCATGCCCTCGACCGCCGAGAGTACCGAGATGGCGGGCGTGATGACCGCGTCGCCAAAGAACAGCGATGCTCCGACGATGCCGATGCCAAGCACGATCGCCGAACGTGTCTGGAAGGTACCGCGCGCCAGCGCCATCAAGGACAGCACGCCGCCCTCGCCGCGGTTGTCGGC
>JAFKFE010000545.1:0-2548 GCA_017308345.1 Alphaproteobacteria bacterium
AGGCGGGGCGCCGCGATCGATCTTCGCGTGGATGCGGATTCCGCCGGCGCGCCCGTGCTCGGCGACCGGCTGGCGCTCAGGCGCATCGTTTCCAACCTGCTCGACAACGCGCTGAAATATGGCAACGCCGCTCACGTCGCCGTCGAGGCAGACGCGCGGGCGATCACGCTGACTGTCGACGACGAAGGCCCCGGCATCGCGCCCGACCGGCGCGAGATCCTGCTCGAACCCTTCGTGCGGCTGGAGCCCTCGCGCAATCGGCGCACCGGCGGCGCCGGCCTCGGCCTCGCCATCGTGCGCAACCTCGTCGAGGCGCATGGCGGCGTCATTGAGATCGGCGACGCGCCGGGCGGCGGCGCCCGTTTCACCGTGCGGCTGCCGGTGTTCCAACCGGCGTGACCCTCAGGTCTTGCGCCGATAGGGCTCCAGTTCCGGGTCCAAGTCGACCTGGACCGCGTTGGTGAACACGCAGGTCGCCACCATGATGCCGGCGAAGGCGGCGAGGTTGACCAGCAGCGTCTCGTCGTAGCGCGCCTTGAGCGCGGCCCAGGTTTCGTCGGGAACCGCATTGGCATCGGCGGCGACAGCCTTGCCGAAATTGATCAGCAGCGCCTCGTCGGCGGTCGGCTCGATCGCCTCGGGGTCGAGCCCGCTGCCGATCAGCGCGCGGCGGAAAAACGTCACCGGGATTTCCGCGCGCATCGTCCGCGCGATCGCCTTGCAGAACAGCCAGATGGCGCGGTCCTCGATCGCCGGTTTGAGCAGGTCGCGCAGCGTGAACCATTCGGCGTAGATGCGGTGGGCAGCCGGCGAATGCAGCAGGATGCGCTTCATGTTGGTCATGCGGCCGCGCAAAGCGACCTCGCGGTCGTGCTCGGCGCGGATTTCATCCGAGGCCGTCGCGTAGTCGATCGGGGAAAGATGCGCCACCGCCCTACCCCAGCGTTACGTGAAGGGCGGGCGCGGCGCGCAGCGTGTTGGAGACGGTGCAGATCTCCTCGGCGTCCGCCAGGATGCGCTGCTTGGTGGCCGCGTCGAGCTCGCCCGCGATGTCGAGCCTGACGCTGAAGGCTGCGAGGCGCGACGGTTCGTCCTTCGCCTTCTCGCCGCTGACCTCCGCCCTCACCTCGCCAAGCCGGTCGGCAACGCCGAGCCGGGTGGCGGCGATGCGGGCGCTGAGCACCATGCAGGCGGCCAAGGAGGCATGCAGCAGATCGAGCGGGCTGAAGCCGGGCGCGCTCACCTGGGTGACCACGCCGACTTCGCCGCCCGTCGGCGTCGTGACGGCAGGCAGGCCGCCTGGCGGCAGGACGGCGAGAGCGCCGGCGTTTCGGGTGCGGATTTTGAGCTCAGCCATCGCGCCTTCCTCTTAAATGGCCCCCTCTCTGACGTATCAAGGGCTTAGAGATGCTGCCAAACCACCCTGAGGGGTGAGCCGATCGCCTGCTCAATTCCCTGCAACTGATCCGCATCAAGAGATGTCGCGGCAGGATTGACAACCGTGAGCGCGCAAGTGCCGAAGGCGGCAGGCCAGACATAGCGAAGATCGTTAAGCGAAGTGGATTTGCCGCAACAAGGCGTCACGACCGCAAGATCGGTGAAATCGGAAGCTGCTGCCTCGTCCATGGCACCGCCCCACCAGTCTTCGAGGTCGCTTCCGCAGAAGGCGCAGTGGATGCTTTCCGTGTTTGCACCCGCATCGAAGAAAGTCACACCTTCCTTGTACTCGACGCTGACATGTTCCGCTTGCGGAAACAGCGGGCGGGCGATCTCGACGGCCTTCTCAGCTGCCGCCGCATCGGGCTGCCAGCGCGGATCGGATGGAACAAGGTGCAAGTAATTGTCTGACATGCGCCTTTTTGGGCAGCAGGACCGATCCAGGCAAGTACTCTTCTGGTTGCACCAACGAAAAAAGGGCTCGCCAAAGCGAGCCCTTCGCGAGCGTTCAGCGTCTCACTTCGTCAGATCGAGCGCGGCGCTCAAATCGCCCATCGGCGGCTGGTCGTTGTTGCGCAGCGCCTTGTCGCGCGCGACGATGCCCGGCAGCACCGGCAGGTCGTAGCGGTTGGTGATGAAGCGCAGGATCGAGGTCGTGTCGTACTGCGTATGGTCGACGATGCCCATCTTCGCGTAAGGCGAGATGATGAAGGCCGGGATGCGGTTGCCCGGGCCCCAGCGATCGGCCTTGGGCGGCGCGACGTGATCCCAGAAGCCGCCATTCTCGTCATAGGTGACGACCACCAGCATATGGGCCCATTGCGGGCTCTTCTCCAGATGCGCGACGAGGTCGGCAAGGTGCTGGTCGCCCGAGGTCACATCGGCATAGCCGGCATGTTCGTTGAGGTTGCCCTGCGGCTTGTAGAAGGTGACCGCCGGCAGCTTGCCGTCGTCGATCGCCTTGATGAACTCGACACCGTCGAGGCCGCCATCCTTGATGTGCTCGGCGCGCGCGGCCGTGCCCGGCGCGTAAGCCGCGAAATAGTTGAAGGGCTGGTGATGGAACTGGAATTTCGTCACCGGCGTCGCGTTCTTGCCGTCGAGCGCCGCC
>JAFKFE010000545.1:2592-11774 GCA_017308345.1 Alphaproteobacteria bacterium
GAATACCACGCCCAGCTAATGCCCTTTAGCGACAGGAGATCGCCGATGGTGATCTCATGCTGCGGCGGCAGCGTGGTCGGCTGCGCCGGATCGGCGAACGCCTTGTCGCCGCCCTCGACCGGCTTGTTGGCGCTCGGCTGGTAAGGCGGCTGCATGGTGTTGACGGCGTAGAAGTCGGGGGTGATGGCGCCGTCATTGGCGAATTTCGGCACGCCGCCCAGCGCCGAGGCCGGCGAATTGTCGGCCGCTTTCAGCGTCACGCCATCCGGCTCGACGACGGCGATCTGCCCCTTCACCGGGCTGGTGTCGGCATTCGGATAGTAAGGCGCGCAGGCGCAGGCGAGCATGAAGTGGTTGAGGAAGGAGCCGCCGAAGGCGCCCTGGAAGAAGTTGTCCGCCAGCACGTATTTCCTGGCGATGTTCCACATCGGCAGGTTGGAGCCGTCGTAGTGGCCCATGACGAGCGAGCCGGAATCGGCCCAGGCGACGAATTTGTCGTTGCGGCCGCCGTCGATCTGCATCTGCTCCTGGTAGAAGCGGTGCCACAGGTCATGCGTGACGACGTTGGTGCCCTCGTTGAAGCCCTTGGGATCGTCGATGGCGAAGACGGCGTTGGGAAGATGCGCGCTCTGGGCTTCCGTCACCGCCGGCGTCACACCCTTGCCGGTCAATCCGCCCCAGGCCGGCGGCAATTCGGAAAGCGGCTTGCCGTCGCGGTCGAGCTGCCGCGCCTGTTCGGGGGAAACGTTCGCCAGGCCGTTGGCGCCGGGGAAGCCGCCATAGAGGTTATCGAAGCTGCGGTTCTCGGCGTAGATGACGACGACGGTATCGATCTTGTCGTAGCCGGGAGGAGCCGCGTGGGCGGCGGCGCAGAGCGATACCAGCGCCGTGGAGGCGAGGCAAAGGGAAAGAAGGGACCTGGTCATTTTGGGATGCCTCGTGGCTGGGGAATGGCTGGAGGACGGCAATGCAGGAACGCAATTGCATCAATGCCCAGCTACTTCGATGCCTTGTCACCTATGTGACAGTTCCGCGGCGTTCGAACACGGTTTCGTGAGCGGGAAGGCCGGTCATCAATCCGTTGCACTCGATCCTTACGTCGCGAAGAGATCGGGCGAAGAAATCAGGGGTGTCGTCGAAGACGATGGGACATCGGAAAAATCACGCGATCGCCATTCTAGCGGCCTCGCTGGTCGGCTTCAGCGTGCCCGCCAGCACCGCGGAGCCTTCCGGCGTCCATCCCGGTCCGATGTCGAGGGCGCAAGCCTTTGCCCGCGCCGACGCGCTCACCGCGCTAGGGCGGCGGATGTTTTTCGACCCATCGCTCTCGGCTTCCGGCGAGCAGGCCTGCTCGTCCTGCCACGATCCCGACCACGCCTTCGGACCGGCCTCGGCCGCGCCGGTCGAGATGGGTGGGCCGAAGCTCGACCAGCCCGGCGTTCGCGCCGTGCCGTCGCTGCGCTACCTGCAGGCGGCGCCCGCCTTCACCGAGCATTTCCACGACTCCGAGGACGAGGGCGACGAGAGCGTCGACAGCGGCCCGACCGGCGGGCTGACCTGGGACGGCCGCGCCGACCATGGCAAGGACCAGGCGAGGATCCCGCTGCTGTCGCCCTTCGAAATGGGCAACAGGGACGCGGCCCAGGTGGCCGCCAGCCTGCGCCAGGCGCCTTACGTCGACGCCTTCAAGGCGGCGTTCGGCGCGGATGTCTTCGACCACCCGCAAGACGCCTTCGACGCCGCGGTCGAAGCGCTCGGCACATTCGAGCAGAGCAGCGCCGACTTCTATCCTTATTCCAGCCGCTACGACGCCTTCCTCGCCGGCAAGGCGCGGCTTTCCGCGCAGGAACTGCATGGCCGCGCGCTGTTCGAGGACGAAGCGAAGGGCAATTGCGCGAGCTGCCATCTGAGCGAGCCCGCCAATGACGGCGAGCCGCCGCAATTCACGGACTACGGCCTGATCGCGATCGCCGTGCCGCGCAACCCGGCGATCCCGGCCAACGCCGATCCAGGCTATTTCGACCTTGGCCTGTGCGGCCCGCTGCGCACCGATTTCAAGGGCCGCGCCGAATATTGCGGCCTGTTCAAGACCCCGACGCTGCGCAACGTCGCGCTGCGCAAGAGCTTCTTCCACAACGGCCGCTTCCACACGCTACGCGAGGCGGTGGCTTTCTATGCCACCCGCGACAGTGATCCCGGCCGCTGGTATCCGAGGAAGGCCGACGGCACGGTCGACAAGTTCGACGACCTGCCAAGGGCTTATTGGACAAACCTCAACACCGACCCGCCCTTCAACGGCAGGAAAACCGGGGACAAGCCGGCGCTGACCGAGGCCGAGATCGACGACATCGTCGCCTTCCTCGGCACGCTGACGGATGCCGACCAGGCGGGGCAGTGAGGCGACCTGAAGCGCGTCGCGCTGAACCGGATCAGCCGACGCGCTTCAGGTCTTTGTTTTTATGCATGTCGTTGCCCCAGAACCGCTGCACACTTCTGGGCGACATGCATCAGGCTCCGCTGCCTGGTCCGCCGCGCATATCCGCCGGATGCGGACTACATGTGACCTAAGTCACTGGCTCACCTTACGACGACTGGCACATTAGGCATTCGTCATAAATGGAGCTTGGGATGAGATTCGTCGCGGTACAGGACCCGACCGGCAGTTGGGCGGTGTTTGATACGGTCAACGAGGAGCCCGCCGAATTTGCCGGTCGCGTGCTCATCGGCCTGACCTCGCACGAAGCCCAATGGCTCGCGGCGGCGGCCAACAATGAAGCCGGGCGACGGGGGGCCGACTCTCGCGAATCGCACACGGGCCGATAAGGTGGGGCCTCAAAGAGGAACGTCCGGCGCGCTGGCGACGCGCGTCGGCACGGGAATTCGGCAATAAGCATCCCCTGGCCGGTCAGCGGGCCTGTCCGCCCCGCAGCAACGGCCCGGCCGGCTCCTCGGCGGGCGGCTCCCCGGGCAGCCCCAGCCGCAACCGCTCCTCTTCCGCGAAGCTTTCGGCCTGCAGGTGAATATCGAACAATTGCTGCGTCAGCCTGCCGCCGTCGACGACGCGCACGATCCATTGGCCATTGATGGCTTTTACGCGGACACTGTCTGGCTCGTCCGTAACCATATACAGCTCCTACCCCAGGGTTCAAGTATTGGGTATCCCGACACAATACGATCTAGAGCGCCAGAAGTTGCTGGAAAGCTGATCTGATTGGCCTTTAGTGCAAAGAAAATCGCCAATATTCAATATATTTGCGGCATCCGGGGAATAAAAACGATTTATGGCGGTATGGGTGCCCCGCCGTATCCTGCGTGAGCCGGCATAGACCGGCGGCACGGCGGCGGCCCGGCAGCCTTGGGGGGTGATACTGGGTTGGCGGCCGGGCCTGACCGGAGTTTGCGAGGCCGCCGGCTGTCATGAGGATGCGCTTGCGCCCGGCTAAGGACAAGAACGACCTAGGCCCTAGGACCAAAGCAGCAAGGAGCCTGGCCGAGACGGACCAGGCGCGAGCGGATCGGCTGGGAGCCGCATCGACCGAATGGATGCGAAAGCCGACCGCGTCAGAAGCCGAAATAATGCCGGCCGACCAGATAGCCGAGCGCCACGACCACCAGCGGAAACAGCGCCGGCGCCGCTTTGCTGAACAGCGAGGGGTTCATCTCCTTGGCGGGAGCGCTGGGTTTGGCATTGCCGAGGTTCTTGGTCATTGGGCTCACTACCGGTTGGGCTGACTGCCGGCCGAGTCGTTAAATTAGAAATCGCTCATTAAGTTTCCGCCAAGGCCAACGCTACAATTCTCGGCAATTTATTCCGATTGCTGTGTGCGCTCGGCAAGCGCGAAGGCCTGGAGGTTACGCGACTTGCCGGGGTCCTGGTCGGCATTGGCGATGATGGCGTGGAAGGCAGCGCGGGCGATGTCCTTCTTCTTGACGCCGGGGTGCTCCTTGCGCACCGCCTTGACCAGTTCCTTCGGCGTCATGCCGGGGGTGACGATGCGCATCAGCGCATCGCCTATGGCCTGCAATTCGCTGGCATCCATAACGATTGGGCCCTGTTTTACCTTTATGAGCCTGGCATATAGCGGGATGTGCGCGTCACTTTTGTGATGCGCGCCGGTCAAAATCGAAGCCAGGCGATGGCCTCCATGACCCGAGTCGAGGATAATCGGCACCCGAAATGGCCAAAGGCGAACTGACGGGCCGCAATGCTTGGTGACCTTGCCGCCTTCGGCGGACTTTTCCTGACCGCCTTCGCCGCCGCGACCATCCTGCCGCTGCAATCGGAAGCGGTGCTGGTTGGCCTGCTCCTGGGCGGGACCCACTCGCCGGCAGCGCTGGTTCTGGTCGCGACGATCGGGAACGTGCTTGGTTCGGCGGTCAACTGGCTGCTGGGCCGCGGTATCGACCGCTTCCGCGACCGCAAATGGTTTCCGGCAAAGCCCGCCGCGCTCGACCGCGCGGCGGCGCGCTACCATCGTTATGGAAGATGGAGCCTGCTGCTGAGCTGGGTTCCGGTCATCGGCGATCCGCTGACGGTGATGGCCGGCGTGCTGCGCGAGCCCCTGTGGAGCTTTCTCGCCATCGTCACCGTCGCCAAGGCCGGCCGATACCTGGCGGTGGCGGCCGCAACCCTTGGCCTCTAAGGGATGTGGGGCCTCTAAGGGATCTGGGGCCTCTAAAGGATCTGGGGCCTCTAGAGGATCCTCGTGGCGAAGGCGTCCAGCCGGGAATTCTCATGATAGAACAGCCGCACCGCCAGAGCGGCCGCGATCCCGGTGGCCGCGCCGCCGACGATGTCGCCCGCATAGTGGATGCCGAGATGGAGCCGCGACCAGCAGATCAGGATGCCCATGACGAGCAAGGCAAGCGTGCGGCGCGGCAGCGCCTGCATGGCGAAGGCGGCGAAGATGGCCATGCTGGCGGTCGCGTGATCGGACGGGAACGACCAGTCGGCGCTTGGCGCGATCAAAAGATGCGTGACACCGGCGTCGTAAGGCCTGATCCGGTGGACGAACAGGAGGATGACCTGGTTGATCGCCAACCCGAGCAGGAAGGCAAGTCCGGCGGACAGGCAGGCATGGCGCACATGGGCGCGGTCGGTCCTCGACCACCATTGCAAGGCGACCGCAATCACCATCAGCGGCACGCCGATTTGTGAGATGGCGATCATTGTCCTATCAAGAAGCGGGCTAATACCGGCAGCAGAGTTGATCCAGTGCGTGAGAGAAGCGTCCATTTTTACCTGATTTCCCTGGCCTGTCGTGAGGTCGATCGTTGAAGCCCGCCGGCGAACACCGCATTCACCAGCTCTTTGAGGTCGGCGTATGGCTGAAAGGCGCCCATGCCTTGATTGAGTGCGCCGGCGGCATCCTGCTCTACGTCGTCACCACCGACACCATCGCCTCCTGGGTCAACATGCTCACCCAGGAGGAGCTGATCGAGGATCCCAACGACTTCATTGCCAGCCATTTGTCGCGGATGGCCGCCGGATTCTCGGTCGCGAGCAAGGAGTTCTATGCCGTCTATCTGCTCAGCCACGGGCTGATCAAGCTCCTGCTGGTCATCGGCCTGCTGCGCGGCAAGCTTTGGTCCTACCCTGCCTCGCTGGTGGCGCTCGGCGCCTTCATGGCCTACCAGATCTATCGCTACTCCTACACGCATTCGCCCGGCCTGCTCGTGCTGACCGTCTTCGACGCGGCCGTCATGTGGCTGATCTGGCAGGAGTGGCGCGTGGTGCGACGCCATCGATCCCTCTGACGGGGCGCAATCAAGGGCAAGCATGGCAGCTTCGCGTCAAAGGCTTGGGCTTTGGTCCGAAAGCTCGTCGGCACAAAGTCTTATTTCCGCTTCAGGAGTATTCGATTCAGATTTTCTGACATGAAGCAGGAATATTCCTCCAAAGGCCGACGTTGCCTTCAGGTTAGCAACGGAGGTCCATTATGCCGAAAGTGATTTCATCTCGATTCTTCTGGCTGGCAATGCGCGCGTCAACCGCGCTGGCATTTGCGGTTGCGCCCTATCATCTAGCCTCGGACACTGTCGCCAAGATCGGACCGGCTGCCGCCTACGCGAAAGGCGGCGATGGTGGCGGCGGTGGCGGCGAAGGCCACGGCGGCAATTCAGGCTCCGGCGGCGGCTCCGGGTCGAGCGGCAGCTCCGGTCCAGGCGGCAATTCCGGACCTGGCGGCGGTGACGACGGCGGCAACTCAGGCAGCAGCGGGGACGACGGCGGCAACTCCGGCAGCGGCGGCGACGACGGCCCGGGCGACGACCATGGCGCAGATAGCGCCGCTGATCACGACCAGGAGCATGTCAACCAACTGACTGGCGACAAGGTCGAGGTGGCCGGCAACAATATCGAAGTCACTCATCCCGACGGCACCAAGGAAGAGATCGAGAACGGCCGCTTCGAACAGAAGGACGCCACCGGCCAAACGATCGTCGAGCGACCGGCGACACCGGAAGATGTGGCAAGGCTGCAAGGCCTTTGAAATCAGCCCTGCCGCAACAAAGCGGCACCGGGATCGCCCCGCCGTCGGGCGGGGCGACTTCTTCGGGGCGAGCGCCGAACCTCACGCCCGCACGTCGACGATGCCCATCATGCCGAGTTGCTCGTGCTCCAGGATGTGGCAGTGGTACATGCGCGGACCCGGCCGATCCTGGCGCGTGAGAAGCCGCACCGTCTCGCCGCGCGCCACGTTGACCGTGTCCTTCCACGCGAGATAGGGCGGCTTGGCGACCTTGCCGCCGAGCTCGCTCTCGACCACCTGGAACTGGGTGCCATGGAGGTGAAACGGATGGTCCATGTCGCTCTGGTTGACGATTTCCCAGAGCTCGGTATCGCCGGCACGGGCGACGATGTCGACGCGGCCCATCTCGAACGCCTTGCCATTGATCAGAAAGCCCATTTCCATGCCGGTGGCGTTCATCGCCATGGTCTCGGTGAAGACGAAACGGCGGCTGACCGTGGGAGCCCCGAGCGGCGCGATCGGCCTCAGCCGACCGGGCAATGGCGGCATCGCCTCGGCCGGCGCGTCGGAGACGTCGACGGTGAGCAGCGTCATGCCGGCGTCCGCCGGCCGGCCCGGCCCCATCCAGCCGCGGTCATAGTCGAGCGTTGTGAGCGTGGCGACGCCCGGGCGGTCGAAGGCTACGACCAATTCGGCGCGCTCGGCAGGGCCGAGCAGGAGTTCCTCGACCGCGACCGGCGCCTCCAGGAGCCCGCCATCGCTGCCGATCACGGTCATCGAGGCGTTGGCGAAAGCGAGCCTGAGGAAGCGCGCATTGGTGGCGTTGTAGAGCCGCAGGCGCCGTCTGGCGCCCATCCCCACGGCCAGCTTCGGGTTCTTCTGGCCGTTGACCAGCACATGGTCGCCGACCCGGCCGTTCATCATGTCGATCATGGTGTTGTCGGGCATGGTGCCATCGGCGGCCAGGCGAAGGTCGGTGAACATGAGCGCGGTGTCGCCATAGGCGGCCGGAACCGGATCGACTTTCGCCTTGACGACGAAGGCGCCGGCAAGGCCGCGATAGACCTGCTCGGCCGTCCGGCCATGCGGATGCGGATGATACCAGTAGGAGCCGGCCGAGCCCTCGGGCAGCTCGAAGGCGTAGACGCGGTCGGCGCCCGCCGCCACCGGATCCATCGGATTGCCGTCCTGGTCAGCCGGCACCGGCATGCCGTGCCAGTGGATGGTGCTTTGCTCGCCCTCGATCCGGTTGGCGAAGGTGATCTCGACGCGGTCGCCTTCATGGGCCTCGATCCGCGGCCCCGGGCTCGTGCCGTTATAGGCGAGGATCGGCGTGTCCTGGCCCTCGACGAAGCGCGCCGTGGCGGGCTCGGCCGTCAGCCTTGCCTTGAACAGGCCGGGCCGCCCGCCCTCATTGGCAAGCAGCGGCAATTCGCGCAGCGCCTCGCCCTCGGGCAGCGCGGCGGAGGCCTGGCCCATGGCGCCCCCCATGGCGCCCCCCATGGCGCCCATGTCATGGCCCGCGTGGCCCATGCCCGGCATACCATCCATCTTCATCTGCGCCAGGGCGCGAGAGCCAGTCAGGGCCGCTGCCAGGCCCGCCACCAGAAAGCCGCGTCGGTCCATCTTATTCTCCTCGATCGCGATTGGGAAAGGACGTCGCCATGACATCCTTCGAAGACGCTACAGGTTCCAGCAACTGGAAGGTCAAGCGGGAATCCAAGAGGCCGGCGAGGCGTTGCGCCGTGGTCCGTGTTTGGTGGGCGCGACAAAAATGCCGCAACACCCCACGACATGCTCCCGCTGCCGTTTTTTCACCCGAATCGGCCTCTAGCCGGCTGAGGACGCTGCAATTCCAGCCTTCACGTTTTCTTGACAGGGGCCGGAAAAACGGGCAGCAAAGCGGGTGAGGGAGAGCATTTCTACCCTGGCGCAGACCGTGGAGGGCTCTTTTTTCGTATGGACCGTCGCCAAATCGGCGATTGGTGGAGGGATTGGTTAACCATCTTTGTCCATCTTTTGAATCAATCGGCAACAGACGCGAGTAGGTGCAGGGGGCACCAGCGAACTGTGATCGTGACGGGTGCCAGGTCCGCAAACCGGCATGCCGATTGAGAGTGGTCGTATGGCGTTTTTGCGTTTGAAAAACCGGGGTGACGCTCCTCATGGGGAGGTGACTTCGAAAAAAACTGGTCATCGTTGGGTCGTGGTGCCCGTTGTCGGCGCCGCGCTTGCCCTATGGTCCGCCGCAACCCTGGCGGGGCTCTATTCCGTGAGCACATCGCTGACCGCCGCTTCCAACGGATTGCCGCAAGGCGTGCTTTCGCCGCGCGCCATCGCGCTTGGCGACCAGCGGCGGCAGATCGCCAATGCCTGGGCGCCGCGCCTGGCCGCCAATGGCGGCTACAAGGCAGGCTCGCTCACCGGCGGCTGCGACGCCGGCTGCTTCAGCCTCGCGACAAGCTTCAGACACGACAACCAAGCCGCTGAAAAACAGAAGAATAATGGCCTCGACGGCAAGACGGCGCGCCTCAAGCTGCCGGCGCCCGACAGCGTCGCGAGGGAAAAGGTCGTGGTGGTGGCTTCGGCGGCCGGCGCCGCCGACCGCTTCGACGGCGTGGTGAAGCGCGCGGCGCTTTCACCGCAGAAGCTTGCCGACGCCTTCGCCCGCGCCGAGAACGCGCCATTCCTGCTTGCCAGCCTGCCTTCGGC
>JAFKFE010000353.1 GCA_017308345.1 Alphaproteobacteria bacterium
TAGGAAACAACCGAGATGCCCTGGCCGCCGAGCTGCGCGAACTGATCGCCGTCGGGACCCTTCGGATTGACGAAGTAGCCGATCTTGTCGCCGCCGACATTCTCGTCCTTCTGCAGGCCGGGCCAGGTGAAGGCGAAGTTCATGTGCATCGCCACCTGGCCGGATTTGAAGGCGTCGACGCCTTCGCCCATGTAGCTGTTGGAGGCGCCGGGCGGCGTGCAGCAGTCATAGAGCGCCTTGTAGAACTCCAGCCCCTTCACCGATTTCTCGGAATTGACGAAGCCCTCCATCTCATAGGGCTTCTTCGGGTTCTCATACTGGAAGCCGTAGCTGTAGAGCACGTCCATGGCGCCCATGGTGATGCCTTCCGAGCCGCGTTCGGTATAGATCGACGCGCCATAGACCGTCTTGCCGTCGATCTGCCGCTTCTGGAAGAATTCGGCGATCTGCTTCAACTGGTCGAAGGTGGTCGGCGGGGCGAGGTCCCAGCCGTACTTTTCCTTGAATTCCTTCTGCAGCTCGGGCCGCGAGAACCAATCCTTGCGATAGGTCCAGCCGACGACGTCGCCCATGGCCGGCAGCGCCCAGTAGTTCGGCGTGTTCTTCGGCCATTCCGAATAGCCGACCACGGTCGCCGGCACGAAGTCGTCCATGCTGATCTTCTCCTTGTCGAAGAAGTCGTTCAGCTTGACGTAATGGCCGTTCTCGGCCGCGCCGCCGATCCACTGGCTGTCGCCGATGATCAGGTCGCAGAGCTTGCCGTGCGAGTTGAGCTCGTTGAGGAAGCGGTCGGCGTAGTTGGTCCACGGCACGAACTCGAACTTCATGCCGATGCCGGTCTCCTTGGTGAAGTCCTTGGACAGTTCCACGAGCGCGTTGGCCGGATCCCAGGCCGCCCAGCACAGCGTCAGGTCTTCCGCATGCGCGACGTTCGAGACGGCTGTCGACGCAAAGATCGCCGAGGCCAGTCCCAACGCCAGTTTCAAGGTCGATTTCATGCCTTACCTCCCATTTGCGAAACGCGTCCGGATGACGGTTTCAAGAGCCCCTCAACCCTCGCTCCTCCGAGGGCCTGAACATCGCGCGCCATACGTTGCCCGATGTTTAGTAATTTGTTTAGTGATGCTCTTTTTACTAAACAAGGCAAGTGAATTCGTTGCTGCGCCGCAGCATGGAGAAACGGTTGATTGAAATCGTTGGGAAACGATCGACGGACGGCTAAGGTCCGGCGCTGTCAGCCGGTCTGGCCGACCGTCCTCG
>JAFKFE010001219.1 GCA_017308345.1 Alphaproteobacteria bacterium
TAAGAATGCTCCCCTGGATGGCTTCAGCCATCCGATGTCGATGATGGATGGCCGGGGCCATCGGATTTCAGAAATGCGAGGCGCGGAAGCGCGCCAGGAATGTGCGCAGGCGCTCATTGGTCGTCTCCGCCGCAAGGACCTCCTTCGGCGGGCCGACGGCCGAGACGCCGCCATCCGCCATGAAGACGATGCGGCTGGACGCATCGCGGGCGAAGGCCATCTCGTGCGTGACCATCACCATGGTCATGCCGTCCTCGGCGAGGCTGCGCACCACGGCAAGCACCTCGCCGACGAGCTCGGGGTCGAGCGCCGAGGTGATCTCGTCCAGCAGCAGGATCTTCGGCTCCATGGCCACCGCGCGCGCGATGCCGACGCGCTGCTGCTGGCCGCCGGAGAGTTCGGCGGGCAGGCTGTCGGCCTTGTGAGCGAGACCGACGCGGCCCAGCCAGTGCTCGGCTATCGACCGCGCCTCGGCGTTGCTTTTGCCACGCACCTTGGTGAGGCCGAGCATGATGTTGCCGGCCGCCGTCAGATGCGGGAACAGGTTGAAGCCCTGGAACACCATGCCGGTCTCGGCGCGCATGGCGGCCAGGTCGCGTTCGCTGCGCCGCTGGCGCGTGGCGGCGTCGCGGAAGCCGACTTCCTTGCCGTCGATGCGGATCGAGCCGCTGTCGTAAGTCTCGAGGAAGTTGACGCAGCGCAGCAGTGTCGTCTTGCCGCTGCCCGAGGGGCCGATGACGGTCACCACCTCGCCCTTCGCCACGGTGAGGCTGACCGAGCGCAGCACCTCGACGGAACCGAAGGATTTCGAGACTTCGGCAATATCGAGAAGCGCTGGGCTGTTGTTCGAGCTGATGACCATCGCGTTAGTCCCGGATGAAAGCGAAGCGCCGCTCCAGCCTGCGGCTGGCGTAGGAGAGCGCGTAGTTGACGGCGAAGTAGAGAAGCGCGCCGAGTATATAGAGCGGCATCGCCTCATAGGTGCGGCCGATGACCTGGTTGATGGCCTGCATCAGGTCGGTGATGCCGAGCAGCGAGACCAGCGCGCTGCCTTTGACCGCATCGGTGACGCCGTTGATCCAGGGCGGCAGGAAGCGGCGGAAGGCCTGCGGGAAGATCACATAGGCAAGCCGCTGGCGGAAGGTGAGCCCGATCGCCATCGCCGCTTCCGACTGGCCCTTCGGGATCGAGGCCACGGCGCCGCGCAGATATTCGACGACCTGTGCCGTCTTGAACAAGGTCAGCGCCAGCACCG
>JAFKFE010001220.1 GCA_017308345.1 Alphaproteobacteria bacterium
GCGCGCTGGCATCTCTGATCTTCGCACCGGGCAAGCTGAAAATCCAACCAGACTTTCGGCCCGATACGACGGCAGACCGAACACCGCCGCCCCGAGACGGGCGGCAGTGTCCGGCCAAGGCTTTGTCAGTCCTTGGAGATGAAGCGGGACGGATGAACGTCCATGACATTGTCCGTGAAGCCATGCAGCTTGGAGGACACGATGTCGTGGTAGCTGTAATAAAGCAGCGGGATCTGGCCGACATCGTCGATGAGGATGCGCTCGGCGTCCGCCAGATCCTTCATGCGATCCTCGGGCTTGCCGCCGGCAGCGGCCGCCTTGTCCATCGCGGCCTCGAATGCCGGGCTGTCGTAGTCCGAGTAATTGTTGCCGCTCGCCTTGCGCGAGATGCCGAGGAAGGTCTCCGGATCCTTGTAGTCGGCGATCCATCCGGCGCGCGCGACGTCATAGTTGCCCTTCTGTTCGAGGAAGCCGTAGTGGGTCTTGGTGTCGGTGTTGAGCAGCGTCACCTCGACACCGAGCGGCTTCAGCTGTTCCTGGATCGCGACCGCCGTGTTCTTGTGGTTCTCCGAGGTGTTGTAGCGGATCTCCATCTTCAGCGGATGCTCGGGCGTGTAGCCGAGCTTTTCCAGGATCTTCTTGGCCTCGTCCTCGCGGTCGATCTGCGACATGTCGGCGTACTTGGCCATCGCGGGCGTGTAGCCCTCTATGCCTGGAGGCACCATCGAATAGCCGGGCAGCATGGAGTTCTGCCAGACTTTCTCGGCCAGGAAGTCTCGGTCGATCGCCATCGAGATGGCGTTGCGCAGCTCGACATTGTTCCACGGCTCCTTGTCGGTCTTGATGGCGTAGTAATAAGTGCCGAGATACGGGCCGACCTTGATCTGGTCGCCGAACTTGGTCTTGAGGTCGGCCAATTGCTCGGTCGGCAGATCGTCATAGCTGTCGAGCTCGCCGGCCTCGAAGCGCTTCATGGCCGAGGAGCGGTCCTCGGTCGGGATGTAGTTGACGGTGTCGATCTTGACGCTTGCCGCATCCCAGAATTTCGGGTTCTTGACCAGCTTGAGATGGTCGTTGGGCACCCATTCGGCGAGCGTATAGGCGCCATTGGAGACGAGGTTGCCTGGCTTGATCCAGTCGGCGCCGAGCTTATCCATCGAGGCCTTGTTGACCGGATAGGTCGCCTGGTGGGTCAGCATCTCCAGGAAGTAGGGCGTCGGCGCCTTGAGCGTGACTTCCAGGGTGTCGGCGTCG
>JAFKFE010001221.1 GCA_017308345.1 Alphaproteobacteria bacterium
TGCCGCCGCGATCATGATGGCGCTGGCCGGCCTGCAGTTGGGCAAGGCCTTCTTCTCCGATCCCGTGGTGGTGGCCAGCAACCAGCCCGCCCCGATCGCCTCCACGCAGACCGTCGACACGGCTTCGCTCGATGCCACCACCGCGCCGAAAGTCGACACGCCGAAAGTCGACACGGGCGCGGCGCAGGCCGAAAGCGCCCCGTCCCGCCCCGTCAGGCAGGCCGAGCCCGTCCAGGATGCGACAGCGGCCGCTTCCATCCCCTCGAGCCCCGAGAATACCGCCGCCATGCCGGCCGAGCCTGCGCCGGCGCCGGTGGCTTCGGCAACGCCGTCCGAGCCCGCGGCCGCCGCCGCGACAGATGCGGATAGCGACATGCAGCCGATGGCCAAGGACCCGGCGACGGCGGGTCCGGCAATCGCCAGCGCCGCCGCCGGCGCGCCGGCGGCGACCTCCGCCGACACGACAGGCGCCGTGCCGCTCGCGGCAAGCCAGACGGCCGCGGCGAAATTCGATATTCCTTCCGAAATCGGTCCGATGGCGCTACGCGACGCCGCCGCCGGCGGAGACGCCAAGGCGCTGTTCGAAATCGGCTCGCGCTACGCGGAATCGCGCGGCGTGAAGGAAGACATGAAGGCAGCCGCCAAATGGTATGAGCAGTCGGCCGAGCTCGGCTTCGCGCCGGCCGAATACCGCATCGGCAATTTCTACGAGAAAGGCATCGGCGTCGCGCGCGACATCAAGAAGGCCAAGACCTACTACCAGCTAGCCGCCGAACAGGGCAACGCCAGCGCCATGCACAATCTGGCGGTGCTGTTCGCCATGGCGGCTGACGGCGTGACCGACAATGAATCGGCCACGCACTGGTTCCAGGAAGCCGCCGACCTCGGCGTCAAGGACAGCCAGTTCAACCTCGGCATCCTGGCCGCCAAGGGCGTCGGCATGAAGCAGAACCTGGAGGAGTCCTACAAGTGGTTCGCCCTCGTCGCCAAGACCGGCGACAAGGACGCCGCCGCCAAGCGCGACGAGATCGCCAACGCGCTGCGCCCCGAGCAGCTCGAGCGGGCGCGCGCCGCCACGGAATTGTGGAAGGCCAAGCCGCTCAACGCGGCCGCCAACTCGGCTGACGTCCCGGAGACCTGGCAGGACAGCGCGCCGCAAACCACCGCCGGCATCGACATGAAGAAGGCGGTGAAGAACATCCAGCTGATCCTGAACAAGAACGGCTATGATGCGGGCGGCGCGGACGGCGTGA
>JAFKFE010001222.1 GCA_017308345.1 Alphaproteobacteria bacterium
TCTTCAATATGTATACGTCGAAGGTTCTTTACCGGTACATCCCGCCAGATGAGCGGGTGATCTGCGACCACCCGGAGTTCTAGGAACTCTTCGATCAGCTGCGTGTTCTTGCGCTTGCTGGCTTCGTCAAGCGCCAGCCACTTGACCGAGATCTTCAACCGCTGAAAGGCCGCTCCAAACGTGCCGGGCAGGGCGGCTCCGGGCATACGGACGACGGGAGCCTTTGGGATTTTCCGGCCCTCGACCGCCGCTTGGTAGGCCTCCTTGAAACCCGCCTGATTGGGGGCTGGCAGACTAACCACACGCTCCTTCGTCCGATAGCGCCAGCGAACTTTGCCATGGCGGTCGGTGTAGGAGGAGAGGCCGGGATATTTGTCGGTCATGGCAGAATGAATCTATTCCCTGCGATGATTTCCTTGCAACAGGAAGTCGACGATATTTTCTTCATCGTCTCCAGGTAGTTCGCCAAAGGCCGCTTCGAGTTTGAGCCGATCCCAAATCACGCGACCGTCAACTTTCTTCGGCTTCGGCATGCGGCGGTCAGCAACCATCTGGTCGAATTTGGTTATGCCCACGCCAACATATCGGGCGGCTTCTTCGCGTGAGAGGCCGCGAGGAGGGTAGGAGAGGGAGTCGCTTTTCACAACGTGGCCCGTCTGATTTGCCTACGCCTCTTGGCGCGCGTGTCGGTGCAAAAATCGGAATCTAGATTGTGATAGCGACAGCTGAAAGAGAGCTGCTCGATCCGTTCGGCGGAATGCGGTCGAGGGGTATGAATGGGATGGTCTGGTAGTTCTCTAGTTCGGCGCTGCCTCTAGCCGGGTCAGGGAACTAACTAGAATAGCAGAGCAGGCTAACCTCCAGTGATATCCATGCCAATATCGAGTATCGGCGCGCTGTGCGTGATCCAGCCGACCGAGATCAGATCGACGCCGGTCGCGGCGATCGCAGGGGCCGTCTGCACGGTCACCCGCCCGGACGCCTCGGTGATCGCGCGGCCGCCGACCATCGCCACCGCGTGGGTCAGCTGCTCGATGGACATGTTGTCCAGCAGCACCGCATCGACGCCCGTCGCGAGCGCTATGTCGAGTTGCTCAAGCGTATCGACTTCCACCTCGATCCGCACCATGTGGCCGACGCCGGCGCGCGCCCGCTCGATGGCCGTGCGGATATCGCCGGCAATCGCGATGTGATTGTCCTTGATGAGCACGGCATCGTCGAGGCCAAAGCGGTGATTGGCGACGCCACCGG
>JAFKFE010001223.1 GCA_017308345.1 Alphaproteobacteria bacterium
CGACCTGTGCCGTCTTGAACAAGGTCAGCGCCAGCACCGCGGACCAGAAGGACTGCAGATGCACGCCGATGGCCGGCAGGCCGTAATAGACGAAGAAGATCAGCACCAGGATCGGAATGCCGCGGATGGTGTCGCTGAAGATGCGCACCGTCCAGCGAATGGGGGCCGGCCCGTAGACGAGCCCGACGCCGAGGATCACGCCGGCGATCAGCGACAGCACGACCACCAGGAACGACACCCAAAGCGTCAGCGCGAAGCCTTCGGCGAGGAACGGCAGGGCATAGGCGATCTGGCCAAGCATCTCAGCGCGCCGTCCTGTACCAGCGCTCGACGAGGCGCAGCGCGAAGAGCAGGGCGTAGCCCGTCACCAGATACATCGCCGTCACCACGAGATAGACCTCGACGATGCGGAATGTGTTGAAATTGATCCACTGCGCGCCATAGGTCAGCTCCGGCACCGAGATGACGGACGCGACCGAGGTGTCCTTGAACAATGAGATGAAGGTGTTCGACAAAGCCGGCAGCGTGATGCGCATCATCGTCGGCAGGCGCACATGGATGAGCCGCTGCCACGGCGTCAGCCCGATCGCCTTGCCGGCGTCGATCTGGCCGCGCGGCACGGCCTCCAGGCCGGAGCGGAAGACCTCGACCAGATAGGCGCCGCTGTAGAGCGCAAGCGTGGCAATGAAGGAGGTCTGCGCGCTGTAGGCGATGTCGACGACCGTCGGCAGACCGTAGAAGACCAGATAGACGAGCAGGATCAGCGGCACGTTGCGGATGAACTCGACGTAGGCCGCGATGATGCCGCGCACCACGCGTCCGGCCGAGACGTACCAGACGGCCAGCACCAGGCCGATGACGATGCCGATGGCGATCGAGATGACGGCAAGCTCCAGGCTGAGCAGCAGGCCGCCCCACAGCTTGTCGAAATGCCGCCAGATCAGGTTGAAATTGAGCGTATAGCCCATGCGCCCCTCTCGGTGCCGAGCGCCTCGAAAATGCCATGGGGAAGAGCGCCCGGAGGCGCCCTTCCCTTCCGGTTGGTTCAGATGATCGGGAAGCCGGGATGGCGCGGCGGCGGCTCCTGGCCGAAATATTCCTTGAAGGCGGCGTCGTAGAGCGCCGTCTCATGGCCGAACATGGCGATGGTGAAGGTCTGGTTGACGAAAGTCAGCCAGTCGAGATCGCTCTGCCGCAGCGCCGCGCCGTAGAGCATGGAGAACCAGCTCTTGCCGGCGTCGAAAGATT
>JAFKFE010000546.1 GCA_017308345.1 Alphaproteobacteria bacterium
CCGCGCCTCGAACTCCATCACCGTCGGGTTGTCGCCGCGCGAGTAGATCGGCTGCTTCCTCCTGCCGGCAAAGGTGTCGGCCATGTCGGCGTAGTTGGCGAAGGTGAACAGCGAGGTCTGGTAGATCGGCGGCACCACCGCGCCGCCCGGGAACGGATCGTCATGCGCCAGAAGCGTAGCCGCCTCGCCGAGATAGTCGCTGGCCAGCGCGGCCGGGTCGAAGGTGTTGGGCTGCTCGTTCATCTGCGATCCGAAAGTTTGAGGTTGGCGGCGCCGCGCTTCAGATCGTCCTCGACGGTGGCGATGAGCTTCAGCGCCTCGGCGCGAGCCCCTTCGGGGTCACGCGCGGCAATGCAATTGAAGATGGTGCGGTGATAAGGAAAGCTGGCATGGCCGAAATCGCGCACGCCGAGCGGATGTTCCCAGAAGCGATGGAACATCTCGTACATGGCGGCGATGATCTGCTCGAACAGCGGGTTGCCGGAGGCGCGGAAGATCGCCTGGTGGAATTCCCAATCCTCTTCCGAGGACATGCCGGCGCGGGTCTGGAAGGCCTCCTCCATGACGTCGAGCTTGCGCTCGATCTCGGCGAGCTCGGCCTTGCCGGCTCGGATGGCGCAAAGTGCCGCCGCCTCCGCTTCCAGCGCGCGGCGGATCTCCAGCGTGGCCATCAGGCCAGCGAAATCATTGCCGCCGGCAAGCGTCAGCGGCATGTGCAGCATGTCGGGCGAGACGGCGGCCTTGAGATAGGTGCCTGAACCCTGCCGCCTCTCGACGAGGCCGAGCCCCTCCCAGCGCGTCAGCGCCTCGCGCACCGTGTTGCGGCTGACCTTGAGCCGCTCGGCCAGGATGCGCTCCGTCGGCAGCTTTTCGCCCGGACCCAGGCCCTCCTGCCGCACGAACCCGGCCAACGCCTTCAGCACCGCGTCATCGCGGGCCGTGGTCTGGATGGGGGGCAGGAGGTCGGTCACACCGGTTGGGCCTAAATGGTTCAATGGTCCAACCAATTTCCGCACAGAGCGAAAGGCGTGTCAACAGCCGAAACGGGCAAAGGCCAAATGGCGGGGATATCCGCTATTGGCCCTGTCGGCTCAGGCATGGATACGGGCTGGCGCGGCGGCCGAGCGCTCCTGGCGCCAGCGGGCGAAAATTTCCTCGCGAATCCGCCTCGAAGCCGAAAGCCGTTCCTTGGCTTCCGCTAGGACGGCCGGCGAAGCCTCGGCGGGCGTGCCGGAGCGGAACGGCGGAGCCGGCGCATATTCGAGCGAGAGCTGCACGATCTCCGCTTCGGCCTGGCCGAGCAGCCTTGCAACCAGCGCCAGGCCGAAATCGATGCCCGAGGTGACGCCGCCGGCTGTGATCAGATTGCCGTCCTCGACGATCCGCGCGTCGACAGGGATCGCGCCGAACTCGCCAAGGAAATCATGCGCATACCAATGCGTTGTCGCGCGCTTGCCCTTGAGCAACCCGGCCGCGCCGAGCACCAGGGCACCGCTGCACACCGAGGTGATGTAGCGCGCTTGCGCGGCGCGCTCCCGGACGAAATCGAGAACCGCCTTGTCTTCCAGCAGCGCGTTGACGCCGCCACCGCCCGGAATGCACAGCACGTCGAGAGGCGGGCAATCGTCGAAAGTCGCCGTCGGCGTCAGCGAAAGACGCGTCGCCGACGTCACCGGATCGCGATCCTTCCAGATCAATTCCACCTCCGCGCCCTTGACCGTCGCCATGACCTCGTAAGGCCCCGTGAGGTCGAGTTGCTGGACGTTGGGGAAGACAAGAATGCCGAAACGAAGGGTCATGGGATCTCCGTGCGATGAGTTGGGGCAAGTTGACTTGGGCAATCTACGGCATCATGCTTTGGCGCGATTGCCATTGATCCCTCGCTTCAGGCCAAATCATGCGCCGTATCGAAATCCTCGCCTATCCCGACATCCAGCTTCTCGATGTCAGCGGACCGCTTCAGGTCTTCGCCAGTGCCAATGATTTCAGGACGCAGGGCCGCGAAGCAGCCGCCTACGATGCCGTCGTCGTCGCCGCCGCCCCGCGAATAAGGACGTCCGCCGGCCTGGTGCTGGAGGCAGCGGCACTGCCGGCGCACGGAACCGAGATCGACACGGTCATCGTGCCCGGCGGCTGGGGCGTCAACGCGGCCTGCGAAGACCCCGAGCTGATCGAGTGGGTCATCCGCCGCTCGCGCGATGCCAGGCGGACAGCCTCCGTCTGCAGCGGCGCCATGCTGCTGGCTGAGGCCGGCCTGCTCGACGGCCGGCGCGCGGTTACCCACTGGGGCCGCTGCGAGGAATTCGCCCGGCGCTTTCCGGCGGTCCGGCTCGAGCCCGACCCGATCTTCATCCGCGACGGCAATGTCTGGACCTCCGCGGGCGTGACGGCGGGCATCGATCTCGCGCTTTCCTTCGTCGAGGCCGATCTTGGCCGGCGCATGGCTCTGGCGGTGGCGCGCGAGTTGGTCGTCTTCCTGAAACGGCCCGGCGGCCAGGCGCAGTTCAGCCAGACCCTCAAGCTGCAGGAAGGCGACGGGCGCTTCGACCGGCTGCATGGCTGGATCCTCGACAATCTGGCCGGCGACCTTTCGCTGGAGCAATTGGCGGACCGCGCCAATATGAGCCGGCGCAGTTTCTCGCGGCACTACCAGGAAGCGACAGGGCGGACGCCCGCCCGCGCCGTCGAGGAGATCCGCATCGAAGCGGCGCGGCGGATGCTGGAGCGAGGCCAGGCGGTAGGGCAGACGGCCCGGCGCTGCGGCTTCGGTTCAGAGGAAACAATGCGGCGCGGCTTTCTACGGGTCCTCGGCACCAATCCGCGCGACTACCGCGAACGTTTCTGATCGCGATCGTTCGCGCCATGTGATCTCGGCCTGCGCGAAAAGACTTCGCGGCCTCCGGGCGTGATGGCTTACAGCGCTGCCGGAAGCGGCTGGATCGCCGCTAGGCCGGCTTCGGTCAGCGCGTAGATGCCACGCTCGGCCCGGGCGAACCAGCCATAGTAATTATGTTGCAGGATGCTCGCCGCGCGTGGCGAAAGGGTCTTGAGGTCGCGCGGCCGCTTCGGGCCGTCGGCCATGGCGGCGGCGCAGGCGAGCGCCTCCTGCCGGTAGGCGGTCATGATCGGCTTCTTGCGCGCGCTGCCGCCGACGGACGGATCGCCCTTGCGGCGGTGATGCTCCTCGACCAGGCGCGAGCGCCGCCGTGGGTCGCGGCGCGGCGGCAAGGCGGCCGGGCTGAGGATCAACTCCACCTCGCCCTTGCCGCTGACGCCGAGCAAGCCGAAGCCGAGACGGCGGCAGAGCGCGCGGAAGCGCCGGTCGTGCTCGCGGCCCTTGCCGCGCGCCGACATGAGGGCAGCCAGCCAGACTTCGTCACAGGCGGCCGCGCGGTCGACGGCTTGCAGGACGAGCTCGAGGTTGAATTGCAGCTTGAGCTCGCAGATGACGACGACATCCGGCTCGCCCGGGCGCACACCGACCACGTCGCAGCCGCCGATCTCGCCCTTGACGGCGAAATCCATGCTCTCGAGAAACCGCTTAACCGGTTCGTAGAGGGATGTTTCCTGCATGAGGGAGGCATAGCCGATTCGCCGCTATGCGGCCCAGCCGCGCCGTTGCCCGTCGCGGATATCAGGCGCGATGCAGATAATCCTCGATCGACTTCGCCTTCATCTCGATCGAGAAGCCTGGTGCGGCAGGCGGCATGTAGGCGGCGTCGCGGATCACGCAGGGCTCCAGGAAATGTTCGTGCAGGTGGTCGACATATTCGATGACCCGTCCATCCTTGCCGCCCGACACCGCGACATAGTCGATCATCGACAGATGCTGGACATATTCGCACAGGCCAACGCCGCCGGCATGCGGCCAGACCGGCAGGCCGAATTTGGCGGCGATCAGAAGCACCGCCAGCACCTCGTTCAGCCCGCCCATGCGGCAGGAATCGATCTGCACGACGTCGATCGCGCCGCCGGCGATGAACTGCTTGAACATGATGCGGTTCTGGCACATCTCGCCGGTCGCCACTTTCATGGGCGCAACCGCCTTGCGGATTCTCGCGTGGCCGGCGACATCGTCCGGGCTGGTCGGCTCCTCGATGAAGAAGGGCTTGGCGAAAGCGAGGTCCTTCAGCCAGTCGATCGCCTGGTCGACCTCCCAGACCTGGTTGGCGTCGATCATCAGGTAACGGTCGGGACCGATCACCTCGCGGGCGATCCTGAGACGGCGGATGTCGTCGGCACGGTCGCGGCCGACCTTCAGCTTGATGTGGTTGAAGCCATTATCGACCGCTTCCTGGCAAAGGCGCCTCAGCTTGTCGTCGGAATAGCCCAGCCATCCGGCCGAAGTGGTGTAGCAGGCATAGCCCTCGCGCTCGAGCGTGGCGATGCGCGCCGCCTTGCCGGCCTCGGCCTTCTTCAGGATCGCCAGCGCCTCGGCCGGGGTGATGGCGTCGGTGAGATAGCGGAAGTCGACGATGCGCACGATCTGTTCCGGGCTCATCTCGGCGACGAGGCGCCATACCGGCTTGCCAGCTTCCTTCGCCCACAGGTCCCAGACCGCGTTGACCACGGCACCGACCGCGAGATGCATGGCGCCCTTGTCCGGGCCGATCCAGCGCAACTGGCTGTCGCCGGTCACGTGATGCCAGAAACGGCCGGGATCCTCCTTCACCCAGTCGAGGTCGAGCCCGACGACAAGGTGACGCAGCGCTTCGATCGCCGCGCAGCAGATCTCGTTGCCACGGCCGATGGTGAAGGTGAGCCCGTGGCCTTTCAGCGACGGGATATCTGTGTCGAGGATGACATAGGCGGCCGAATAGTCCGGGTCCGGATTCATCGCGTCGGAACCGTCGAGGCTTTGCGATGTCGGGAAGCGCAGGTCGAAGGTTCTGAGGTCGGTGATCCTGGTCATGTCTGCCTCGCAAATGGCCCGCTCGTAACTGGATAGCCGCCCGCGCCCAACCCAGCTGCCGAAACTACTCAGATCGACCAGCCGCCGTCGATGTTATAGGCCTGCCCGGTCGTGTAGGTGGCGCCAGCCAGATAGACGGCGAGGTCGGCGATCTCCTCCGGCGTGCCGATCCTGCCCATCGGCTGGCGGGCGATGAAGGCCGCGCGCGCCGCCTCATAGTCGCCCTGCGCCTGCATGCGACCCTGAAGCGAAGGGCTCTCGACGGTGCCCGGACAGATGGCGTTGCAGCGTATGCCCTTGGCGACATAGTCGGCGGCGATCGATTTGGTCAGGCCGACGACGGCCGCCTTGGTCACGCCATAGGCGAAGCGGTTCGGCACGCCCTTCGGGGCGCCGGCGACCGAGGCCATGTTGATGATCGAGCCATCGCCGCGCTCCAGCATGCCGGGCAACACGGCGCGGATGGTGCGGATCATGGCGCGCACATTGAGGTTGAAGGCGAAGTCGAGATCCTCGTCCTTCATCTCCAGGATCGAGCCGGCATGGACGAAGCCGGCGCAATTGAACAGCACGTCGACCCGGCCGATCTCGGCGAAAGCCGCCTTCACCGCCTCGTCGTTCAGCACGTCGAGTTTTCGCGTCGTGATGCCGGGCGTCTTGCCGAGTTCGGCCAGGACCGTCTCGTTGATGTCGGTGGCGTGGACGATGGCGCCGGCCTTGGCGAAAGCCAGCGCGCTTGCCCGTCCGATGCCTTGCGCGGCGGCCGTGACGACCACGACCTTGCCTGTGATGTCAGCCATTTTCTTTTCTCCGTCTGTCAGGCGAGCCGTCGCTCGACGATGTAGATGTGATCCGCCGCAAGCACGACCTCGTCGCGCTGGTTGATGACCTCGACGCGCTCGATCACGCGACCCGAGCCAGGGCGCTTCGGATCATCTTCCTTGGCGGCGATGGTGGTGCGCGTGCGGATCGTATCGCCGATGAAGACCGGCTTGATGAAACGCAGCCGATCATAGCCGTAGGAGAAGGCGACAGGGTTGATGACGCTCGCGGTCAGGCCGACGCCGACCGAGAAGACCAGCGTGCCATGCGCGATGCGCTGGCCGAACGGCGTCGTCTTCATGAACTCGGCGTCCATGTGATGCGGGAAGAAATCGCCGGTGTGGCCGGCATGGACGACGAAGTCCGTCTCGGTGATGGTGCGCCCGCTGGTGAGGCGCGAGGAGCCGATCTCATAGTCCTCGTAATAGGTGATCTGTTCCATATCCTGTCTTACGGCTTTGCGGCCAGCGGCGTCGCCGGCGCGGCACTCGATTTATAGGCGGCCTCCACCAGCGCCATGGTGTGCCAGGCGTCCTCGACGGAGCTGACCAGTTCGGCATCCTCGCCGGATGCGAAACGCTGGACATTGGCCATGCGGCCGACAAAGGCATCGGGGAACCATTCGCCCGCTAGCGGCACGCTGACCCAGTCCGATCCGCCCTTGGGATGGATTTCCAGGATGTCCGGCTCGCCGCGCGGGTAATCGAGATTGAGGCCGAGCTTGACATAGGCCGCCCCCTCGGTGCCGCAGATGCGGAACTCGCAAGCCTGGTGGCGGCGCCCGAATTTGTGGTCGTGGTTGATGGACAGCCCGCAGCGCACCGTGTCGCCGTAATCGAGGATGGCGCTGGTGCGGGTCTGCGCGACCTTGTGATTGGGATGACCGAGCGTCTTGGCATGGACGCCCAGCGGATTGCCGAGAAGCTGGCGGATCAGGTCGAGATAGTGGATCGAGTGCATGGCGATCTCGACGCGCGGCGCCTTGAGCAGGAATTCCCAGAGCTGCCAGGGCGTATCGAGCGCCAGCAGCGCGTCGAAGTCCACGACCTGGCCCAGCCAGCCCTTGGCGATCGCGTCCTTCAGCGCCAGCATCATCGGCGCGAAGCGGAGCTGGAAATTGACCGCCGCCTTGAGCTGCTTGGCGCGGCAGATTTCGAGGATCTCGGTCGCTTCGCCGAGATAGTTGCCCATCGGCTTCTGGATCAGGGCCACGGCGCCGTCCGGCAATGCCTTCAGTACCTCGGCGTGCCGGCCGGGCGGCGTCGCCAGGTCGAAGATCGCGTCCTTCACCGCCGCCGCTTCCTCGACCGAACGGAAGGCGGTCACGCCCCATTTGTCGGCGAGCTTACCAGCCTTCGCCTGATCCGGATCGTAGAGGCCGGAAATCGGGAAACCGCCCTTGCGATAGGCGGGGAAATGCGCGTCGCCGACGATCGAGCCGGCGCCGAAGGTGACGATCGGGCGCGGCTTCGAGGGCTTCGGCCAGGATTGCGCCAGCGATGCCGGATCGAAGGCATCAGTCATGATGGAAGACCTCGTCCATCGTCGCCCACCACTCGCCTTGCTTGCGGGTCGGCAGCGGCTCCTGGCAGGGCATGCAGACCGACCACCATTCCTGTGTCTTCGGATCGGCGGCCATCCTGGCCATGTCGGCGGCGTAATCGGCGCCGTGATATTCGAAATAGGAGAACAGGAGGTTCTCCGGCCGCTTCAGGTAGATCGAATAATTCTTGATGTTGCAGGCCGAGATCATGGTGAGCACGTCCGGCCAGACAGCGGCGTGGAGGCGGACATATTCCTCGACCTTCTCCGGCTTCAGGCCCAGCACCATTCCCATGCGCTGCATACCCGCCTCCCTATTTCACGATCGCCGTGGTGAATTCGGCGATGCTCCTTGCCTTCAATGCATCCCAGTCCCAGTCGATGCCGATGCCGGGCTCGCCGGGGGCCACCGCATGACCGTCCTCGATACGCATCTTCTTACCAGTAAGCTCGTCGAGCTGCGGAATATACTCGACATATTTGCCGTTCTGGATGGCGCAGACCAGACTGACATGCAGTTCCATCAGGAAATGCGGGCAGACCGGCATGTCGAAGGCCTCCGCCGCGTGGGCGACCTTCAGCCAGGGCGTGATGCCGCCGATGCGGCCGACATCGACCTGGACGATGTTGCAGCCGCCTTTCTGCATGTACTCGCGAAAGTGCCTGATCGAGTAGAGCGATTCGCCGACCGCGATCGGCGTCGCGGTCGAGTTCGATAGCCGCACATGGCCGTCGATGTCGTCGGCCGGCAACGGCTCCTCGATCCAGGCGAGGTCGAGCTCGCGCAGCCGCTCGGCGCGGCGGATCGCCTCGTCGACCGAAAAGCCCTGGTTGCAGTCGGTCATGATCTCGTAGCCGTCGCCCACCGCCTTGCGCACCGCCGACAGCCGGGCGACGTCCTCGGAACCGTGCGGCTTGCCGATCTTGACCTTGGAGCCTGTGAAGCCCTTGGCCTTGGCGGCTAAAGCGTCATCGACCAGCGCCTGCGTCTCGATATGCAGCCAGCCGCCTTCGGTGGTGTAGAGCGGGCAGCGATCCTTGGCGCCGCCGGCGAGCTTCCAGAGCGGCAGGTTCTGCTTCCTGGCGCGCAGATCCCAAAGCGCCGTGTCGATCGCGGCCAGCGCGATCGCCGTGATGGCGCCGATGGTGGTGGCGTGGGTGGCGAATTCGAGCTCGTGCCAGATCGCCTCGATCTGGTCGGCGTCGCGGCCGATCAGGCGCGGCGCGAGATGGTCGGCCAGAAGCCGCATCACCGACGAGCCGCCGGTGCCGATCGTGTAGCTGTAACCGGTGCCCGACGCGCCGTCGGAATCGGTGATGGTGACGATCGGCGTTTCCTGGCTGACGAAGCTCTGGATGGCGTCCGTGCGCTTCACCTTCGGCACGAGGTCGACCATGCGCAGTTCGATTTTCTCGATTTTCGCCATGTTCAGCTCCTCAGCGACTTGCCGGTTTCGGCGGAGAACAGATGCGCGCGGCTCAGATCGAAGCTCATGCCGATCCTGTCGCCGGCTTTCAGCGGCTTGGGATTGAGCATGCGCGACACCCAGTCGGCGCCGTTGAATTCGGCGAAGACCAGCGTTTCATTGCCGAGCGGCTCGGTGATGCTGACCGGCAGCTCGACGCGATGGACTTCGGTTTCCCCGCCCGAGCTCAGGCCGTGGCCGGTGGGGTAGAAATCATCGGGACGGATACCGAACACGACCTTGTCGCCGGCGGAGGTCCTCGGCTTGAACTGGCCAGGCAGAGGCAGACTGTCGCCGCCGCTGAAGACCAGTC
>JAFKFE010001224.1 GCA_017308345.1 Alphaproteobacteria bacterium
CCATGCGCGACGGCTCCGGCGGCCGGCATCTTCTGTCGGGCCCGCGTCCAGAACCAGCCGATCAGCAGACAGGCGACTATGGAGATGGCGATTGGCCAGAACCACGGGTGGAAAAGATCGTGCAGCCGGCTATCGGCGCTGGTCAGTCCGGTAACAAAGAGCAGCGCCGCGAGCAACCAGCGCATGGCCCCGGCTCCCTTCTCCTGCCACAGCAGGGCGATGGAGAGGCCGGCAGGCACCGCCACCATGGCATAGGTGTTCTGCTCGACCCGCGGATTGAAGACGCACATGTAGAACGCCGCCGTGAGGAAGATGGCAAGCCCGCTGACGCTCGAGTCCAGCCTGCGGTCGAACTGGAGCACCACCCACAGCGTAAGCAGTCCCGCGACGGCGCGCACGATCGTGGCGTCAAACTCCGGAAGCGCCATCCCAAACCTTGTGAAAGGCGCCGTGAAGTCAGCCGGGACGAAGGGGCCGGTCGGGTCGACCGTCATCGAAGTCAGCATCCGGAAGAAATCGTGGTATTGGGCATTGATATAGCCAGTGGGCGCAAAGCCGTAAGGGATGGCGAGCACGACGAGCACCGCCAGCGCCAGCACCGGTATCAGCCTGGGGCGCAGCGCTCCCGCCAGCAGCAGCATGATGATCCCCGTCGGCTTGGCGATGATCGCGAGCGTGGCCCAGAAGAAGCATTCGGCCCGCCGCCCCTCGAGTGCCGACAGCGTCAGAAACCAGCACGCCCCGGTGAGCAGGATCGTCGCCTGGCCGTTGCGAAGCGCCGCCAGCGAAACCGGCAGGGCAAGGAAAAGGCCGAAGGACAGGAGCCATGTCTGCTCCAGGCCGCCGATCTTGCGGACCTGGCGCATCGCGGCGAAGGTGAGCGCGCCGAAGCCCAGCACGTGCCACAGAACGCCGCCCAGATGCGGCCCGAGCTTCACCAGGGGAACGTAAAGGGCGGCGAAGGCGGGCGCGTAAAGATACCCCATCGCGGCCTGCACGTCATACAGCGGTTCACGGCTCAGGAAAGCTTCGCTGCCATGTCTATAGAAATGGACCACCGAACGCGTGTCGGGCGACCATAGCGCCAGCCCAAGCACAACCAGAAACGACCCGACCCACAGCCAAAACCCCAAACGGTCGAAAACCGGCTTGGTTACCGTCATAGCGCACCCCGCGTTCCGACCTGGATGGCTTTCCCATCGCCACCTGGCCTTCAGCGACGGCGAGATATCACATCGAAATGAAATA
>JAFKFE010001225.1 GCA_017308345.1 Alphaproteobacteria bacterium
GGAGGAGACCGGCAACGGCGCGGCCGGCGTCGTCGCCGATCCGCGTTTTTCGGAGATCGCGCCGGACTTCGCGTTTTCGCTGCACAACCTGCCCGGCGTTCCGTTCGGCGAGGCGCGGCTGAAGGCCGGCACCGTCAACTGCGCCTCGCGCGGCATGCGCATCACGCTCGAAGGCAAGACCGCGCATTCCTCAATGCCCGAAACCGGCATCTCGCCGATGCCGGCGGTGAGCGAGCTGATGCCGCGGTTGCCGGCGCTCGGGCGCGGCACCTTCAGTGATGAGGATTTCAGCATGGTGACCGTCACCCATTGCGCTATGGGCGAGGCCGTGTTCGGCATCGCGCCCGGCCATGCGGAAGTGTGGGCGACGCTGCGTACAAGGCGCGACGAGCGCATGGCCGAGCTGGTCGCCGCCGCGGAAGCGCTTGCGGCAAAGATCGCCGCCGCCCATGGCCTTGCCGTGCGCTTCGACTATCACGAGATCTTTGTCGCCAGCGTCAACGCGCCGGACGCGGTCGAGCATCTTGCCCGCGCGCTCGACGAGGAAGGCGTTTTACGCAGCGAGGCGGCGCTGCCGATGCGCGCCTCGGAGGATTTCGGCATTTTCGGCCACAGCGCCAAATCGGCGATGTTCTTCCTCGGCGCCGGCGAAAAGCACCCGTCGCTGCACAATCCCGACTATGATTTTCCCGACGACCTGATCCCGATCGGCTCGCGAATCTTCATGCGCGCGGCGCGCAACCTGCTCGGTTGATCGAACGCCAGCGATGGTTCGCCCGGCCGACGCCGATTTCTTCGCCCGCGACGCGCTTGTCGTGGCGCGCGCGCTGGTCGGCGCCACGCTTGCACTGGATGGTGCCGGCGGCATCATCGTCGAGACCGAGGCCTACCGGCCCGACGACCCTGCCTCGCATGCCTATCGCGGCCCCACGCCGCGCAACGCGCCGATGTATGGCGCGCCCGGCACCGCCTATGTGTACCGCTCCTACGGCCTGCACTGGTGCCTGAACGCGGTGTGCCTGCCGGGCAGCGCCGTGCTGATCCGCGCGATCCAGCCGCAATCGGGCATCGCCGAGATGCGCGGCCGGCGCGGAACCGATGACGAGCGGCTGCTCTGCTCCGGCCCCGGCAAGCTCTGCCAGGCGCTGGGCATCGACGGCACGCACAACCGGCTGCCGCTGACCGAGCCGCCCTTCGAATTCGCGCGATCGCGGACCGATCCGGCCGCGATCGTCCGCGGCCGCC
>JAFKFE010000547.1 GCA_017308345.1 Alphaproteobacteria bacterium
GCAGGCCGACCTCCTTGTAGATTTCGACCGCCTCGCCGGCGCCCATGATACGAATGTCGGGTCTGAGCGACTGCAGCGCCTCGCGCGCGGCATCGATCTTGTCCGGCGTGGTCCTGATGACGGCGTGCGTCGAATTCACCGCCACGCTCACCGGCGCGCCGGTCGCCTTCTCCAGCTCGACGTCGAGGCCGCGGAAATCGCGCTCCGGCTTCGCCGACTGGACGGTGATCTTGGCTTCATTCCTGGAAGGAGCGCCATAGATGGCGATGCCAGCGCTGTCGGGCCCGCGGTCGCTGAGCGACACCAGCATCTCCGATAGCATCGCGCCGAGCTTCGGTTCCAGCGCTTTGTCCTTCAGGAAAAGTCCGACGATTCCGCACATGTTGGCCTCCGACGTTTTTTGGCTCTCAAAATGATGTATCGAATGAGTTTGCTCAATTCAATGGTATGAAAGAAATTTTCCTGGCGTTATATGTTCGGCGACGCATCGCCCTCGGCACTATCGCCGTCCGGGCGCGACTTGTGAACCCAGATCGCATGGCGGATACGCGCGATTTTGTAGGCGTCGAGGATCGAGAAGGCATAGATCAGGAAAGCGCCGGCATGGCGGCCGATGAAGCTGGCGTCGGCGCCCGCCAGCTTGGTCGTTATCCAGCCAAGGATCACCATGAAGAACAGGAACTGCAGGCCGCGTACCGGAACGCCCAGCATGACATGGCCGCTTGCCGGCAAAACGACCGCAGCGCCGAGCACGAGATAGGGGTTGACGGGAGCAGGGGTGGAGGCTCTGTCGGTCATGCCGCTTGCCGTTCGCGCCGGTTGATGGCTTGGCGAAGCGCGGAGGCCGCCTCGAGCAGCCTTTCGATCAAGCCGGGATCGATGCCGGCGCCGCTGAACGCGACCTGCCGGAACACGCCATAGCGTGCGCGCTCGGCCTCGGCCAACAGCCACACGATGCGCACCCCCTTCGGCGTGATCAGCAATTCCTTGGCGCGTCCTTCGGCGAAGATGTCGGTATGCGAGGCGATCAGCTCCTGCGGAAATGCGACGCCCTTGCGGTCCGTTTTGAGCACCGCCTCAGGAGGAAAGCCGGGCGCCTTCGGCAGCGTGTGCGCAAGATGATCGAAATTGGAAAATGTCGTCGCCGAATTCGGCCGCATCATCATGTCGAAGACACCGGGCATCGCGACCGGCTCGGTGATCGAGACGCTGAGCCAGCGTGTCGGCAGTTTTCGCGTCGCCAGCGTGTCGACGATGGTGCGAACCTGAACACGCTGACCGTTCCAGGAGCCGGCCCAGGTGGCGATGCCGGCCGTGCCGTCGGAAATATCGGCGGCCAAGGGCGCCTTCGCCCTGTTGCGGCTGGCGCGCGCGATCCAGGCAATATGGGCGGCGGCGCCCAATGCGATCGCTCCGGCAAGCAATACTGACGTCAACTCCGACATTGCGACACGCCACGGCCCGCCGACGACCGGCGGGCCATTACCCCATTCAATAGCCCTGCGGCCTCGGCCACGGCATGGAGAACTGGTCGCCGCGCCGCACGAACTTGTAGCGGTAGAAGTGGAACCACAGTGAAATCAGGAAATAGAAGACGGTCATCGCGATCAGCTGCGAGCCGAAGCCGAGGAAGATGGCGAAGAACGTCACCATGCACAGGCAGAAGAGCACGATCGCCGGCAGCGGATGGAAGGGGTGCGTGTAGCCGCGGCGGATCGAGCCCAGCGGCCACTTCTTGCGGAACATCATGATGTTGATGCTCATGAAGGTGTATTGCAGCACGCCCGACAGGATTGAGAAGGTGATTGCCTGGTTGAGGTCGGCGATGAAGGCGAAGGCCAGCGCCATCGGCAGCACGAACAGGATCGAGCGATAAAGCGTGCGATATTTCGGATGCACGGCCGAGAACCAGGCGCGCGCCGCGTCGTTTATGCAGCCATTGGCCGAGGCAAGCGCGGCCAGCAGTGTCGCGATGAACAGCAGGTTCTCGAGCAGCGGGCTGCCCGTGAGCTTGCCTGCGTCCCACAGCGGATAATAGGTGATGCCGAGATACTCCCAGGGCATCAGCGAGGCGCAGACATACCAGGTCATTGCGGCGGCGATCAGAAGCGTGATCATGCCGGCCATCGTTCCGTAGGGCAGGGAGCGCGCCGGCGAGCGCACTTCCTCGGCGGCCTGCGTGGTGCCTTCGATGCCGAGATAATACCAGATGCCGAACTGGAAGGCGGCGATGACGCCGATCCAGCCATAGGGCAGCGCATTGGCGGGGGTGACCAGTTCGTTGAGCTTCAGCACCGCGCCCTGCGTCCAAGGGCTCACCGAGAAGAACAGGATGACGATCGAGACATAGGCGATCGCGGTGATGACGAAATTGACGTTGAGCGTCATCAGCACGCCGCGATAGTTGAGCCAGGCGAGCACCACGATGGTCGCGGCGATGAAGGAATTATGCGTCAATCCTTCGACGCCCGCCTTGGCGACGATCGTGTCGCCGAGCAGGATCGCATCCGACACTTCGAGCATGGTGTAGGCGAAGACCAAAAACAGCGCGACGTTGAAGGCCATCAGCGGCCCGACGATGTGCTTGGCCTGCGCATACTGGCCTCCGGCGGCGGCGACGGTCGAGGTCACTTCTGAATCGATCATGGCGACCGAGGTGTAGAGCAGGCCGACGATCCAGCAGACGATCAGCGCGGCCAGCGCTCCGCCCTTGTCGGCGGCGAAATTCCAGCCGGTGAACTCGCCGACCAGCACGATGCCGACGCCGAGCGCCCAGACATGGGCGGGGCCGAGCACCCTGAGCAGCGAAACCCTGTCGCCGTGGATGGTGGTCGTCAGTTCCGTTTCAACCGCAGCGGTCATCTTCAGTCCCCACTCAGATCCGGTGTTTCTCGGAAACGGCTTCAAGCTCGCCTTCGCGCGAGGAGGTCAGCACGTCCTCGGAATAGGTCGTATCGACCTTGAACCAGTCGTAGAGCATCCAGAGCGCCAGCAGGATCGAGATGCCCCAGCATGCGTAAGAGACTGTCATCCACATGATCGTGTCCCCGAGTTACGTGTCGTCGAAGGATTACTTGTCCTCGAATTTTTCGTTGATCACCTCGCGATACTCGCGATCGGAGGCGCGGAACAGGAAGACGAAATAGGCGACCAGCACGACCGCCATGATGATCAGCGTCGGCCAGTCGATGATGTAGTGGAAGCGGTTCTGGATGATGTCGTGCGCGGTCTCGGGCGTATAGCCGAGCTTCTCCCAGATCGAGGCCATGGTCGCGTTCTGGCCGAGCGCGTCCCAGGTCTTGGCGTCGAGGGGATCGATGGATTTCGCCGCGCCGGCGAGGCCGAGCTTCAGCGGTAGCCACAGCGCCACGAAGATGGCGACCACGACGATGGCGATGTCGAAGATCTGGCCGGCCTTGCTCTGTTCCGGCGGGACGTAGCGGGACATGGTGTCTCCCCCTCAGGACTTGCGGTTGCGGAATGCGTCGGCGTTCTTGATGTCAAGGCCGTAGATGAAGTCCTTGTCTTCCTTGTAGTGGTTGAGCATCGCCAGGATGGCGGCGGTGTTGAAGATCAGAACCGCGGCGGCCGCGATCGCCACCACGAGCCTGATCCCGTTGTCGGGGATGTAGGGCCAGGTCATCAGGAGGACGAAGAGGATCGTCGCCCACAGGCAGACGATCAGGAGCACGGATCCGCGCACGTCGGAACGGTACAGCGCTTCGATGCGCTGCTGCAGGTCGGACATCGGTTTTCCCCTTCTGGCGACGTCCGGCCCCGAAATCGACCGGGCGTCCACTCTTTCAACAGAGTGAAATTTTTTTCATAAATTCAGTCCGAATTCCGGAATTGTCAAGCTGGATTTACGGTTTGTGAACCGTTCGTTCCATGTCAAGAATTTTGCCTGACAATGAAATTGTTTGCTTCAAGGGGATTGCAGGGCTTCGCCGTTTGCGGTCAATATTCGATCAAGCTCCGCCGCCGAGCAGGAGCAGGGAACACGCAACGACTTACCGGAGATGGAGGACGATCGGATGACGGCATCCTGGAGATTCTCGACCTTGGCGGATCGCCACCGCGCGCTCGGCTCGAAGCTCGAGGACTGGAGCGGGATGGGGACCGCCTGGACTTACGACAAGGATGCCGACGAGGAATATGTCGCGATCCGCACCAAGGCCGGCCTGATGGATGTCTCCGGCTTGAAGAAGGTCCATATCACCGGGCCGCACGCCTCGCATCTCATCGACCTTGCCACCACGCGCGACGTGGAAAAGATCTATCCCGGCAAATCGGCCTATGCCTGCATGCTGAACGAGGCCGGCAAATTCACCGACGACTGCATCCTCTACCGTACCGGCCCGAACTCCTGGATGGTGGTGCATGGGTCCGGCACCGGCCATGAGGAGTTGCAGCGGGCGGCGATGGGGCGCGACGTCTCTCTGCGTTTCGACGACAATCTGCACGACCTTTCGCTGCAGGGGCCGACCGCCGTCGACTATCTGGCCAAGCATGTGCCCGGCATCCGCGATCTTCCCTACTTCCATCACATGCAGACGCAGCTCTTCGGCTTGCCCGTCATGATCTCGCGCACCGGCTACACCGGCGAGCGCGGCTACGAGATCTTCTGCCGGGGCCAGGATGCCGGCACGATCTGGGACCGCATCCTCGAGGAGGGCAAGGGCGCCGGCATCATCCCGTGCCGCTTCACCACGCTCGACATGCTGCGCGTCGAGAGCTACCTGCTGTTTTATCCTTACGACAATTCCCAGAAATATCCGTTCGAGAACGAAGGCCCCGGCGACACGCTGTGGGAGCTCGGCCTCGACTTCACCGTCAGCCCCGGCAAGACCGGCTTTCGCGGGGCCGAGGAGCACTACCGGCTGAAGGGCAAGGAGCGCTTCAAGATCTATGGCGTCCTGCTCGACGGCAAGGAACCCGCGGACGAAGGCGCGCCAGTCTATCGCGACGGCAAAAAGGTCGGCGTGGTGACCTGCGCCATGTATTCGCCGCTGGTCGAGAAATCGATGGGCATCGCTCGTCTCGACGTCGACTGCGCGGTGAAGGACACCAAGCTCGAGATCCGCAACAGGAGCGGCTCGATCAAGGCGACGGCGCAGCCCTTGCCGTTCGACGATCCGAAAAAGACCAAGCGCACCGCCAAGGGTTGAGGCAGCATAAAGGGGAGGGGTTTTTTGAGGCACTAGAGCATGATCCCGAAAAGTGGGAACCGGTTTTCGGAAAAGATCATGCTCCAACTGATCTAAGAGAGAATGGCAGTCAAGACGATCATCAGCCGGCCCATCTACGGAACGCTGTCTCCGCAGCCGGGCAAGCATCATCTCTTCATCGCCGATGCCGAAGGCGCGCTCGCGATCATCGACATGGCCGGCAAGGCGCCGTCCGGTTTTTTCGACGGGGCGGAAATCGACTTCATTCCAGGCCCGGAAGGCAAGCACATCGCGGCCCTGGAAGCATTGGAGCCGGCGCAACTCCATCTGCCGCCGTCCTTCGCCAGCCTCTTGCCGCGTCTGCGGCAGACGCTGACCAACGCCCATATGGGCCTGCGGATTTATCTTGCCGGCACCGAGGGCCTGATTGGCCAGGCCATGCAGGTGGCGCTGGAGGCCGGCATCGACCATACCTCGATGCAGACCGAGCATCGCGGCTCACTCGCCCGGCGCATGCAATGCGTGCACTGCAAGGGCATCACCGAGAATGTGACCACGCAGCCGGCGCTCTGCTCGCATTGCGGCCTGCTGCTCCTTGTGCGCGACCACTATTCGCGGCGCCTCGCCGCCTTCCAAGGGGTGTGCATCAACGCCGAGGATCGCTCCGAGATTCCTCCGATGGAGGAGGCCTTCCCATGAGCACCGGCACCACCAAGCTCGACGTCGTCGTCAGTGATGTCGTTCCCGTCAATGAACTGGTCACCCGCTTCCATTTCCGCCGCCGCGATGGCGAGCTTCTGCCGACCTTTTCCGGCGGCGCGCATGTCGTGGTCGAGATGCGCGACGGCGACCGCACCAGGCTCAATCCCTATTCGCTGATGGGCTCGCCGCTCGACACGCGCGAATACGCGATCTCGGTGCGTCGCGACGATGTCGGCCGCGGCGGCTCGCTGTTCATGCACCGGCAGGTCAAGCCCGGCCTGGAGATGGTGATCAGCTACCCGGTCAATTTGTTCTCGCTCGATCTCAGGGCGAAGAAACATCTGATGCTCGCCGGCGGCATCGGCATCACGCCTTTCATGGCGCAGACCGCGCAGCTCGCCGGGGTCGGCGGCAATTTCGAATTGCACTACACCTGCCGCACCGCCTCGCTCGGCACCTATGCCGATGTGCTGCGAGAGCGCTACGGCAACCGGGTCCGGCTTTATCACGACGACCGCGAGGAGCGCATCGATCTCGACCGGCTTCTGTCCTCGCAGCCGCTCGGCACGCATCTCTATGTCTGCGGCCCGGCCGGCATGATCAACTGGGTGCGCGACCGAGCGGCAGCGCTCGGCTGGCCGCCGGAGACGGTGCATTTCGAGCATTTCGCGGCACCCCAGCCCGGCGCGCCCTTCGATGTGACTTTGGCCGTCAGCGGCAAGACGATCCATGTCGGCGAGCAGCAGAGCCTGCTGGAAGCGATGGAGGCGGCCGGCGTCGACCCGCCCTATCTCTGCCGCGGCGGTGTCTGCGGCCAGTGCGAGACCAATGTGATCTCCCACGACGGCAAGTTCATCCACAGCGATCACTGGCTGAGCGAGGAAGACCATCGTGCCGGCTGCAAGATCATGCCCTGCGTCTCGCGCTTCGAGGGCAGGTCGCTGGTCCTGGAAAGATAGGAGGCGTCAATGGGCATCACCTTTCGCAAGGAAACCTTTCGCGACGACTACACCTTCAGGAACAGTCCCGAGCACATCAGGCGCTTTCCGTTTCCGTTC
This sequence comes from Alphaproteobacteria bacterium, assembly GCA_017308345.1. Classification (GTDB taxonomy): domain Bacteria; phylum Pseudomonadota; class Alphaproteobacteria; order Rhizobiales; family Rhizobiaceae; genus Mesorhizobium. The sequence continues at coordinate 6,929 of JAFKFE010000547.1, forward strand.
AACGAAGACGCCTACATGTACGCGGTCAACATCGAGCCGCATGTCGTCGGTCCGAAAGGCAGCGTGCTCGAAAACCTGATCGACGTCGACGAGCACTATGTCGCCGAGATGCAGGACCGCGCTCTGGTTTTGGCCGAGGATCCGCTGCGCTGCCAGTCGCTGCCGCATATGACGCTCGCGGGCTGGGACCTGCTCGAATTGCTGATGGAGCAGCAGGCGCTCGGCTATCCCGAGCATTTCACGCTGGAGCGAAACGGCGACCGCTGGCGCTGGATCAACCGGCCGCTCGGCATCGACGACACCTTCACCTTCGGCGACACCTCGACGCTGCCCTATGGCCCGATGGAATACATCACCCGACAGAGCCAGGGCGATTTCTGCATCCTCGACCAGCGCGACGGTAATCTGTGGATGGACGCCGGCATGGTCACCACCCAGGCCGACTGGTCGCTCGATTTCGACATCGGCATGAACTTCTTCGAATGGCACGCGCCCGTGCCGCTGGCGCACGAGAAAGGCATCTTCACCCGCGCGCTGAAATTCCTCACCAACATCCAGCAGGGCAAGCCCGCCAGGCGCCTCAACTGGACGATGACCATCAATCCGCGCCTCGACACCAGCCCCGAGAATTATCACAAATGGGGACCGGACCGCGCCACCGTGACGCCCGACAATGTCGGCCAGAAAGTGCATCTGCGCGTCGAACTGCAAAGCTTCTGGCGGCTGCCGCGCTCCAACGGCATCGTCTTCCCGATCCGCTGCTACCTGATCAATATGGACGAGTTGGTTACGCAGCCCAAATGGGCGCGCCGCCTGCACCGCGTCATCCGCGACCTGCCGGAAGAGCTTGCGACGTACAAGGGCCTGACGCGGTACAGGCCGACGCTGGTCGAGTGGCTGTCGAAGCTGGATGACGGGAGCCCGACGAGTTCGGGGTTCGGGCCGGATTGAACCGCTGATTTCCACCTTAGACGGCCCCGGCACCGACGCTGGAGATTGGCCGAATCCCCTGTGAAGTCGTCATACTCGGGCTTGACCCGAGTATCCATGCCGTGACCTCTGCCGTGGAGTGTATCGATGCAGAATTCTGTAAATGCAGCAATGCCTTAGCGTCACGGCATGGATTCTAGGGTCTGCGCGCGTCGCTCCGCTCCTTGCTCCGCCCTAGTCTAGAACGACGAAGCGCGGTAAGGCGGAGATCAGCCAATCACCCCGCGCTGTTCTGCGGATAGCAGATGATCGACAGATACCGCATCGGTAGTTGCGTCAACTCCTCCGGTCCATGCGGCGCGTCGGCGTCGAAGAACAGGCTGTCGCCGGGCTTCATCGGGTAGAGGTTGTTGCCGTGCCGGTAAACGACCTCGCCCTCCAGCATGTAGAGGAATTCCATCCCGTCGTGCTGGAATGTCGGAAAGACATCGGAATCGGCGGTGAGCGTGATCAGATAGGGCTCCACCATGACGCCGGCCGAATTCGTCTCGATATGGCCGAGCAGCGTGTACTGGTGGCCGGCACGGGTTCCGCGCCGCTCGACGTCGACGCCTCCGCCCGCCTTCACGAAGACGGCGTTGCGGTCTTCTTCGTATCTGCGGAAGAAATCCGTAAGCGGCACGCCGAGCGCTCGCGAAAGGGACTGGAGCGTCGTCAGGGAGGGCGAGGTGATTCCGTTCTCGATCTTCGAAAGCATCCCGAGCGACAGGTTCGTGGCGGACGCAAGGTCGGCCACCGTGATGCCGAGCTTCTTGCGGAAGGCTCGCACCTCGCGGCCGATCGCGACTTCCAGCACCTTTTCTCGCATGTCCCGGGTCGCATGCGGGTCCTGGCTGAGCGGTGCGGGGCGCGATCTTTCCGTTGCTTTTCCCTTGCTTGCCTTTGGGGCGTTTGCCGCTTTCGGGGCCAGTGCTGCCTTGCTTCCCATGCCGTTGCTCCGCTGCTTGTCCGCGTTCACCGCAGGTAAACGTATCTCCCCCCGGGTTCAAGACCTCGGTGCGGGTTGGTGAAATGGAAAGCAGTAGCGGGCGTCGCGAGGATTGAAGCCAGGCGGGTGCTTCAGGCCGGGCGACCGCGAAGCGAATCCGTGCGTGCCCTGCGATAGGCGTCGGGGA
>JAFKFE010001226.1 GCA_017308345.1 Alphaproteobacteria bacterium
GCGGCGTGTCCTCGCCATCGATGCCCGATAGCGCCTGATCTCCGTAACCGAGCACGGTCGACGGCGTCACCTTGATGTTGGCGACCGAACCCGGCTCGGCGACGGCGTCGCGGATCATCGCGATGAAGCGCGTCTTGCCGACGCCGTTGCGGCCAAGCAGGACGATGCGGTCACCCTGGCAGATGTGGCGCTTGCCGGTCCTGAACAGCAGCGTGCCGTCGGGCGTTTCGACCGCCGCGTCCTCCAGCGTGATCAGCACCTTGGCGTGGGTGCCGCGGTTCGCAAGCCTGATCGCGCCGGCCGAGCGCTCACGATGCGCTTGTACGGCGGCATCCTCCAGTCTTTCCGCGCGCTCCATGAGCTGCTTGGTCTTCACCGTCAAAAGGTCGCTGCCGGAATTGATGCCGATGTTGTTGAGCTTGGCGGCCTGCTTGCGCAACTGCTGGGCGATCTTCATGTCGCGCTCGAACTTGCGCGCCGTCGAGGCGTCGAGCTCGTCGAGCGCCTGCCTGGCGCGGGAATAGGGCAGCGCGAACACCGGCGATTCCTCCGGGCGCAGGAACAGCGTCCGGTTGGTGGTGGCGTCGAGGAAGGCGCGGTCGTGGCTGGCGATGATCACCGGCACCTCGCGCGGCAGCGCATTGAGCCAGCTCTCCAGCTGGCCGATCCTGGCGAGGTCGAGGTGATTGGTCGGCTCGTCGAGCAGGAGCACGTCGGGATCGGTGACCCAGACACGCGCAATCAGCGCCAGCCGCTGCCAGCCGCCACTGAGCGCGCGCATCGGCCGGCCGCGCATGTCTTCCGGCACTTCGAGCGAATCCAGCACAACGTCGACGCGCCACAGTTCGCTGTCGCGCTGTTCGGGCGGCAGGGCATCGGCGACGACGTCATGGAAGCCGCGGTCGAGCAATGCATCAGGCACGGATTGCTCGACATGGCCGACGCGCAGGCCGCGCGACCGGGTGATGTCGCCGGCGGTGGCGTCGAATTCGCCGGCCAGGCATTTGAGAAGCGTGGACTTGCCACGGCCATTGGCCGCGACGATGCCGAGGCGATCGCCGGCGGCGACGGTGAGGTCGAGGTTGGAGAAGAGCGGCGCACTCATGGTGACGCCGAGGGATTTGAGGCTGATCAGGGCCATGTCGATTTCTCTGGTCTTGGCCGGAGTCCGGCTGATGCACTTTGAAGGTGCGCATGCCGGCTTCACGCTCAGGCTAGCGGCACCACGAAGGGCAGACCAAAAAT
>JAFKFE010000548.1 GCA_017308345.1 Alphaproteobacteria bacterium
GCCGCCGCCCGTGCCGGCCACGCCATTGGAGACGAGCCGCGTCGCGAAGGTCAGCGGCTGGCCGTGGCTGTCGGTGCGGCCGGGACTCTGCGAGACAGCATTTTCCTGCTGCCTGAACTGGATCAAATTGGAAATGGAATGCCGGTCGGCCGATCGCCCCAACCTGCCGAAATCGCCAGTTCATACAACGAACGCCAATCGCAATCGGGCACGCCTACGCGCGATTCGAACCATCAACGCAGGCCGTCGCTCTCGAGCTAAGCTGCCATTCCGCAGACTCGCGGGGTCATGCTCGATGGCGAAGAACGTCAATTCGGCGGCTCCGACATCGTCCAAGCAAAGAACAAGAGCAGGACCGGCGGCAAGCGGCTTTTCGTGCCAATAACGCCGATGCTTGCCGAGATCCTAGTCCTCTACAAGCTGACGCGCCGCCGAAAAGTCCATCCATGCGATGCTTGCCGCTGACTGAAGACAACAATCTGGATCGGCCCCTACGCTGACCGTTCTGGCGTGATCACCACGAAAGCCTTGGCCTCCTTGCCGTCGATGGCGACACCGTTATGCTCGAAGGAGGATTCGAACTGGATGCAGTCGCCAGGCCCGAGAATTATCTCGGTTCCGGCGTAGTCGAAGCGGATGCGCCCTTCCAACATCAGCAGTATCTCCTCGCCGGCATGGCGGAAGCGTGGCAATTGCGTGTCCTCGATGCAGGGTAAGGTCAGGAAGAAGATCTCGGATCTTGGGTTGGCCTTGTTGAAGGACGCCACTTCGTAGACATAGCCGAGCTCGCTGCCGTTGCGGTTGATCAGCCTTCGCTCGTCGGCGCGGACCACCGAGATCGGCCCCTTCTCGCCAGGCGAGATGAAGACATCGGAGAGCGGCACGCCATAGACGTCGGCCAAGCGGCTGACCACCGCGATCGAGGGTTGCGAGGCGCCCGACTCGACCTTGGACAGATAGCCCTTCGTCACCTCGGCCTGGCGCGCGGCCGCCTCGACGGTCAAGTTCGCGGTCTTGCGCAGCCGGCGCAGGGACGCGCCGATTTCTCCCATCTTGGCGCTGGCGTCCATCTTCCTCTCCTGGTCCGATCATCCGCCGACGCGTACCGCCGCCCGCGCGTGCTTCACGCGCACACAACCCAAGCGCAGTTCAGCCGTTCCGCCGGGTATCGCACAAATAATGTTGACATGGAAGTTTTCTTATAGGAAACATCTAGGAAACAAGTTGTATCCGGGAGGAGAAGGATGCGGCAGCCCGTGTCGCGCCAGGTACTGGCGCGTGTCGAAAATCCGCGCCGAGAGTCTGCCGACCGTATGTCGGGCGGCGTCGGCGGCGCGGGTGGCCGGAGGGCTGCGTGAGCACTGCGGGCGTCCTGCGCTTGCCTGCGTCCGCCGCGGTCCGCGCGGCCGCCACGGGACCGACGGTCGCGTCGCTCTTCCGCGACAGCGCGCGCGCCAATGCCGCCGCTCCCGCCATCATCCAGGCCGATAGGGCAATCAGCTACGGGGCACTCAATGAACGCGTCAACCGGCTGGCATCGGCGCTCGTGCGCAGCGGCGTGGCGACAGGCGAGCGTGTCGCCATCGTCTCGGAGAACCGGCCCGAATATATCGAAATCATACTTGCCTGCGCCAAGATCGGCGCCATCGCGGCCTGCCAGAACTGGCGGCAGGCAGCCCCCGAACTCGCCCATTGCCTGAGGCTAGTCGAGCCCCGCCTCATCTTTGCGTCGCCGCGTTTCGCCGAGGCGACGCCGGCGCTCGGACTGTCCTATCCGCAGTTCCTCTTCGGCGACGACTATGAGCGACTGGTCGCATCCGGTTCACCGGAGGAGGCGCCCATCTCCGCAAGCGCCGAGGACGGGCTCCTGATCCTCTACACCAGCGGTACCACCGGCCTGCCCAAGGGCGCCGTCATCAGCCATCGCGCCATCATCGCCCGGGCGCTGGTGATGATGGCCGATTGGGCGATCCGCCCGTCCGACGGCTCGATCGCCTGGTCGCCCCTGTTCCACATGGCGGCGGCCGACCCCGCGCTAGCCGCGCTTTGCCACGGTGCGCCGGTCTATATCGTTGACGGCTTCGACGCCGAGACGATCGTCCGGGCGCTGGCCGAGATCGACGTCGGCTGGTTCGTGCTGATGCCCGGCATGATCGAGCGCATGATCGAGGCGCAGCGGCGAGCGCCAAAACCGGTCCGGCGCGTCGCCGCGGCTGGCTGCATGGCCAATCTGGTTCCGCCGGCCCAGATCGCGGAAATCTCGCGGCTGGTGGCCGCCCCCTTCCTCAACAGCTTCGGCTCGACCGAAACGGGAATCGCGCCTGCGAGCGGTGACCGGATTCCAGCGGGCATCCTGCCCGCCTCTTTCGCCAAGCGGCAGACCTCCGCCTGCGAGATCCGCCTCGTCGACGAGGATAACCGCGAGGTGGCGATCGGCGAGATCGGCGAGATGACATTGCGCTCACCGACGCTGTTCAGCGGCTATTGGAACGCGCCGGAAGCGACCGAGCGCGATTTTCGCGGCGGCTGGTTTCACATGGGCGACGATTTCATCCGCAATGCCGACGGCACGCTGACCTTCGTCGACCGCCGCAAATATCTGATCAAGTCGGGCGGTGAAAACATCTATCCGGCCGAGCTCGAATTGGTGTTGAGGGAAAGCAAGCGCATCCGCGAGGCGATCGTGGTGCGGCAGCCCGACCCTCGCTGGGGTGAAGTGCCCGTCGCCTTCGTCGTGCCTGCCGACGAGAGCCTGACGGCCGACGACGTCATCGCATTCCTCGACGGCAAGATCGCCCGCTACAAATTGCCCAAGCGGGTGATCCTCCTGCGCGACGAGGAACTGCAGCGCAACGCCACCGGCAAGGTCCAGCGCCAGCCGCTGGAGCAGAGGCTGGCAAACGAGGCACGCGCATGAAACCGTCGTCGACCGCCTTCGCGTTCACCCAGGAACGCATCGTCATCGCTATCACGCTGGCGCTTCTGGTGGTGTTCTCGCTGACGCTGAACAGCTTCCTCACCGCCGGCAACATCCTGGCGCTGATCCAGAACGTCTCGATCCTCGGCATCCTCGGCGTCGCCATGGCGCTCGCCATCATCGGCCGCGGCATCGACCTCTCCATCGTCGCCACCATGGCGGTGTCGGTGGCCTGGGTGCTGCAGCTCTCCAACAATGGCGTGCCGATCGATCTCGCCATCCTGATGGGGCTGGGCCTCGCTTTGGCGATCGGTCTCGTCAACGGCTTCCTCGTCGCCTATGTCGAGATCCCCGCGATTTTCGCCACCCTCGCGATGGGCACGGTTGCCTATGGCTTCGTCCGCTCGCTGCTGCTTGACGACAACCTCATCTACCTCAAGGGCGCGTCCGACACCTGGTTCAAATGGATCGGCAGCGGCCAGGTGCTGGGCGTGCCCAACGCGGTGCTCCTGTTCGGCCTGGTCGCACTGGTCGCGCATGCCATGCTGCGCGTCACCGTTCCCGGCCGTTTCCTCTACGCCATGGGCGACAATCCCGTGGCGGCGCGCTCGACCGGCGTGCCTATCCGGCCGCTGATCCTGCTGCAATATGTGACAGCGGCGGCCATCGCCTTCATCGCCGGGGTCATCGCCGCGACATCGGTCGACAGTGTCGAGACCCGCGTCGCGCGCTCGAACCTGGTCTACGACATCATCCTGGTGGTGGTCATCGGCGGCGTCGGGCTCTCCGGCGGCAAGGGCAGCATCCGCAACGTCATCGTCGGCACGCTAATGATCGGCGTGCTCGTCAACGGCATGACGATCATGAACGTTCCCTACACGCTGCAGAACATCATCAAGAGCCTGATCCTGCTCGCGGCGATCGTAGTCGATTCCATCGTGAACCCGCGCGACGAGCAGACGTCGCAGCAGGGGGACATCTGAGGTGCGGGCGCTGGCCGCACAAGGCGCAACACCCAGCGAGGAGGAACTGAAATGTTGGACTGTGGGAGGAAAACAATGAAAAGACGGATACTGGCAACGCTGTTTGCGGCAGCGGTCGGCACCGCCGGTCTCGCGGGCGCGGTGCACGCCGAGCAGCCGGACGATGGACTGGTCAACGAAAGCGCCGCGGCGATGAAGGGTAAGAAGGTCGCCTTCGTGCCGATCGCCATGGGCTTCGACCTGACCGAGGCCTGGGCCGCCGGCCTGAAGCATGACGCCGAGACCTTCGGCTATGATCTCACCATCCGCGACCCGAACTGGAGCGTCGATGCCGGCGCGCAGGCCTTCTCGCAGCTGATCTCCGAGCAGCCGGACGTCATCGTCGTGCATCCGCCGGAAATCCAGGCCTATACACGCTTGATCCAGCAGGCGAACGCTCAAGGCATTCCCGTCATCACCATGAACCTCAAGGCCGATGCCAATGGCGACGTCTTCATCGGAGCCAACTGGTACGACATCGCCGTCAAGCAGACCGAGGCGATCGTCAAGGCCTGCGGCGCCGGCAGCGGCAAATCGGGCAAGATCGCCGTCATGCAGGGCGTGCTGACCAACCCGACCTCGCAATATGGCATCCAGGCCATCGAGGCGACGCTGAAGCAGCACCCGGAGGTGCAGATCGTCTCCAACCAGGCGGCCGACTGGGATGCCAGCAAGGCGCATGCGATCGCCGTCACGGTGCTGAAGGCCAATCCCGACCTCTGCGGCTTCATCGGCATGTGGGACAACATGGATGTCGGCATCGCCGCCGCGATCAAGGAAGCCGGCAAGACCGGCCAGGTGGCGCTGGTGAGCTCCGGCGGGGGCAACCAGGCCTCGGCCTGCGACAATGTCGCGAACGGCAATTTCTCGACCTACATCAGCTACGACGCCAAGGGCCAGGCGCGGGACCTGATGATGGCGGTGCGCTCGATCCTGCAGAATAAGCCGACGGAGCCCGGCGCCAAGGCCGAACCTTGATGACGTCAAGAAGTACGGCCCTTAACCCGATCGCCCGGCGCCCGGCCGCAAGCCGGCGCCGGCCTTTACCGCTCTCCGCTGTCTGTTGATTTGATGCGCGAAACGCTGACCCGACTGCGCTACCGTCTGGTGCCGGACCATGTGCTTGGCGAGATCCTCGCCAAGAACTGGATCGACAACGCCATTCCGTTCGTCATCCTGGTGCTGACGCTCGCCGTCTTCGGCGTGCTAATCCCGGGCCTTTTGACGCTCGGCGGCCTGAGCGGGCTGGCGCCGCAGTTCGGCGAATTGTTGCTGGTCGTGCTCGGCATGACCATCGTCATGCTCGGCGGCGGCATCGATCTCAGCGTTGGCTCGGTCTTCGCGCTGGCGAATTTCGTGACCCTGGCACTGTTCAACATGCTGGGTTGGCCGATCCTTCTGGTCATCCCGATCGCACTCGCCTGCGGCGCGGCGGTCGGCCTGGTGAACGGCATCCTGGTCGGCTATCTCCGGCTGCGAGCCTTCCTCACGACCTTGGTGACGCTGATCATCGTCCGCTCGGTCGTCGACATGCTGATCCTTGCCTACGCGGTGAAGGTGGCGCGGCCGGTCACGCGGTCGGCGATATGGGATTTCATCAGCTTCAAGCATGTGCTCGGTCTGCCGGTGTCGCTCGTCGCGGCGCTGGTGGTCGCCATCGCCGGCCACGTCTTCCTGACCAGGCTGAGGCCCGGCTGGCATATCCTCGCCGTCGGCGGCTCGCGTCGCTCGGCCTACAATGCCGGCCTGCCGGTGCGTCGCACAATCGCCATGACCTATGTCGTCTCCGGCACGCTTGCCGCCGCCGCCGGCATCTTCTACGCCTCGCGCCTCAATGCCGCCGGCTCCGACACCGGATTCGGCATGGAGGTGCTGGCGCTGACGGCGGCCGTCGTCGGCGGCAACAGCCTGGGCGGCGGGCGCGGCTCGGTGTTCAAGGCGCTGCTCGGCAGCATCATCGTGCTGATCGTCTCCAACAGCCTGATCCGGCTCAGCCTGCCGACGGGCGGCAGCTCGCTGGTGCTCGGCCTGGTGCTGCTGGCGGCGGTGGCCATCGACGTCAAATGGCTGAAGAACCGCGGCAAGGTTCTGTCCCGGGTCTATGTCTCGCCGACTTACATGAAGCTCGGCGCCTCACCCGCGACCGGCGAGCATTCCGGCTCGCCCTATGCGCTGAACGACCGGCTGAGGGATGTCGAACTGATCGGGCTCGGCGAGATCGAAGGGCCGGAGGACCCGATCCTCGACGCTGAGGGCAATCTCTACAGCGGCACGCGGCAGTGCGACATCATCCGTTTCCTCGCGCCGGACCACAAGCGCAAGGAAGTGTTCGTCCATATTGGCGGCCATCCGCTCGGCATGGCCTTCGACCGCAACGGCAACCTTGTCACCTGCGTCGCCGGCATGGGCGTCTACAGCATCGGCCCGGACCGCAAGGCGACGAAACTGTCCGACCAGACCAACCGCAGCTGGTTCTCGGTGATCGACGATTCGCGCATGCGGCTCGCCGACGACCTCGACATTGCGCCCGACGGGCGGATCTTCTTCAGCGAGGCGACGATCCGTTTCGACATGTCGGAATGGATGGTCGACGCGCTGGAGGCTCGCGGCAACGGCCGCATCATCTGCTTCGATCCGCGCACCAGCTCGACACGCACCGTGATCTCGAACCTGCGCTTTCCCAACGGCATCTGCATGGCGCGTGACGGCCAGTCCTTCTTCTTCGCCGAAACCTGGGGCTGCTCGATCTCGCGCTACTGGTTCGACGGGCCGAAGCGCGGCCGGCGCGAAGTGGTGATCCCGGACCTGCCGGGCTATCCCGACAACATCAACCGCGCCTCCGACGGCGGCTATTGGCTGGCGCTGGTCGGCATGCGTACGCCCGCCTTCGATATGGCATTGCGCAAGCCGGCTTTTCGCAAGCGCATGGTCGAGCGGGTGGCGCCCGATGCGTGGCTGTTCCCCAACATGAACTATGGCTGCGTGGTCAAGTTCGACGAGGCCGGCCGCATCACCGACTGCCTGTGGGACCGTCGCGGCACGAACCATCCGATGATCACCTCGATGCGCGAGGATCGTGGCTGGCTGTATCTCGGCGGCGTCTCCAACAACCGCATCGGCCGCTACCGCATTCCGGGCGCCGATCCGGAATGGACGGCGGCCGCTTCCTATCGGGGAGACAAGCCATGATGGCCGCTCTCTCTCGCTGGTACGATCGTCTGCGCGGTGCCGGCGCCTTCGCCGTGACGACGCCGCCGATGGACGGCGCACTGCAGCCGAACCAGGCGATCGAGGCGGCCGATTTGGTGCGCGCGGTACCCGCTCCGGATAATCTCGTGCGAAGCGCCCAAGGCGTGCGGTTTTCCAGCGGCAACGCGGTCCTGCGGCTCGATGGCGGTAGCCAACCCGTTTACAGCTTCGATGCCGACATCACCGCGTTGGCGGCAAGCCCCGATGGCGCGCTGGCGATTGGGCTGGAGAGCGGCCGCATCCTCATCAAGGGCGGGGCGCATGATGGATTGTTGATCGAGACGCTGGACGGCCGCCCGCTCGTCTCCCCGACGGCGCTCGCCTTCGAGGACGCTGCGACGCTGATCGTCTGCCTCGGATCGAGACGCAACGCGCCGGCGCGCTGGAAACGCGATCTGATGCAGCACGGCGCCACCGGCTCGGTCTGGCGCGTGCCGCTCGGTGGCAAGCCGGCGCTGCTGGCCGATGGCCTTGCCTATCCGAACGGCATCCTGCTTGCCGATGACAGTCGCCTGATCGTTTCGGAAAGCTGGCGCAGCCGGCTCCTTTCCATCGGGGCGGGAGGCAGGACGAACACGCTGCTCAGCGACCTTCCAGGTTATCCTGCACGAATGGCGCTGCGCGCCGGCGGCGGCGCCTGGCTGACGGTGTTCGCGCCGCGCGGCCAGCTCATCGAATTCGTGCTCGGCGAGCGGGATTATTGCGAGGAGATGATGCGTGACATCGAGGAGGAATTCTGGATCGCACCGTCGCTCAGGGCGCCACAATCCTTCCTCGAGCCGCTGCAGGGCGGTGCGCTGAAACAGCTCGGCATGCTAAAACCGTGGGCGCCGACACGCTCGTTCGGGCTGGTGTTGGCGCTGAACGCGCAATTCCGGCCGGTGGCGAGCTGGCACAGCCGCGCCGACGGAGCGAGACACGGCATCACCTCCTGCGTAGAGGACGGCGGCAATCTGCTGATCACGTCGAAGGGTGGCGATGCCTTGCTACGGCTCGACCCCGCTCCGGAGGCGTTGCCATGAGCGACAATCCCGTCCTGATCGAGATGCGCGGCGTCACCAAGCATTATGGCGGCGTCGCCGCGGTGGAGGGTGTCGACTTCACGCTGCGCAAAGGCGAGATCCATGCGCTGCTCGGCGAGAACGGTGCCGGGAAATCGACGTTGACCAAGCTGATGGCCGGTGTCGTCCAGCCGAGCGCCGGTGAGATCCTGCTCGAAGGCGTTCCCGCCTCCTTCACCTCGCCGGCCGATGCCATGCGACGCGGCATCAACATGGTCTACCAGGAGAACAGCCTGGTTCCGTCGATGACGGTGGCGCAGAACATCTTCCTCGGCGACGAACGCTTCTTCAACAAACTGAGACCCCTCTACATCGCCGCGCAGCAGTTCCTGCAATCGCTAAACTTCAATGTCGATCCCTGGGCGAGCGTCGCCGGCCTCGGCGTCGCCAAGAAGCAGATGGTGGAGATCGCGCGTGCGGTGCGGCAGAACGCGCGCGTCATCGTCTTCGACGAGCCGACCGCCTCGCTGACGCCCGAGGAGAAGCACCATTTCTTCGCCCTTGTCCGGCGGCTGAAGAGCGACGGTGTCTCCGTCGTCTTCATCAGCCACGCGCTGGAGGAGGCGCTGGAGATTTCCGACCGCATCACCATCCTGCGCGATGGAAAGCTCGTGATTAGCGACGATCGTTCCAAATTCGATCGCGAGCGCATCGTCACCGCCATGGTCGGACGGGCGCTGTCCAAGGACCTTTATGGCGACGAAACGAAGACGCGCCGCAAGCCCGGCGAGCGCATGCTGTCGGTGCAGAATCTTTCCATGGGCAAGGTGGTGCGAAACACCTCCTTCACCGTCTATGCCGGCCAGGTCACCGGCATGTTCGGGCTGATCGGCTCGGGACGCACCGAAACCGCCAAGATCATCGCCGGTATCGCCAAGCGCAATTTCCTGCATGGCGGCGAGACCAGGCTGGGCGACCAATCAGTCCGCTATCGCGTGCCGCGCCAGGCGGTCCGCGACGGTATCGTCTACGTCACCGAGGATCGCAAGGTCGAGGGCTTCTTCGACACGATGTCGATCGCCGAGAATGTCGGCGTCGGCCACATCGCTGCCGGCTTCAACAAGGGCCAGGTGGTGCGGACCTCGGAGATCGTGGCGATCGCCCGCGGCTGGAGCGAGAGACTGGCGATCCGCTCGATCAATGCCGATGCGCGCGTCATCGAACTCTCGGGAGGCAACCAGCAGAAGGTCGTCATCGCGAAGTCGCTGGTGCAGAAGCCGCGGATCATCATCTTCGACGAGCCGACGCGCGGCGTCGATGTCGGCGCCATCGCCGAGATCCATCAGCTCATCGAGCGCCTCGCCGATGACGGCCTCGCTGTCATCGTCATCTCGTCCTACCTGCCGGAAATCCTCAGCCTCAGCGACCGCATCCTGGTCTGCCAGAAGGGCCGCGTGGTGGAGGAATTCCGCACCGAGGACGCCACCGAAGAGAAGATCATGTACGCCGCCGTGCATTGAGCGGCGGCGTCGGCAACAGCAGGAGGTTTCGCGTTGATGCAGAAAGCCAGGGCCGCCGCGGTCGGCATAGGCGAAGTGCCGTCCGGCCGCTTTCCCGAACGCAGCGAGATCGAGGCGGCGGTGCTGGCCTGCCGCGCGGCGATCCTCGATGCCGGAATGTCGCCGCGCGACATCGATGTGGTGATGCCGGTCGGCGCGCTGGCGTCGCGCCATTTCAATGTCGACCTGGTGTTCTCCAGGCTCTGCGAAGAGCTCGGCATGCTACGCTCGGCAAGGATGAACGTGCAGGTGATGGCGGGCGGCGCCACCAGTGCCAGCATGCTTGCCGTCGCCGAGGGGCTTGTCGCCAGCGGCCTTGCCCGCAACGTGCTGTGCGTCCATTCCGACGCCGTTGGCTCGCTGCCGAAACAGACCGGCATCGACCTCTTCTCGACCACCGGCGTCTCCGAGGAATGGGAGGCGCCCTACGGCCACAACATGAACGCGGTCGGCGCGCTCGCCTCCAATCGCTACATGCACGAGACCGGCACCACCGACGAGGAGATGGCCGCACTTTGCGTGTCGCTGCGCAAATGGGCCGAGCTCAACCCGAACGCCATGTTCCGCACGCCGCTGACCGTCGAGGAGGTGATGGCCTCCAAGATGGTGGCGACGCCGCTCAGGGCCAAGCATTGCAACATGCTGGCCGACGGCGCGGCGGCCTTCATCATCGCGCGCGCCGAGGATGCTCCTCACATCACCTCGACGCCAGTCTATGTGCGCGGCCACGGCTCGCTGGTCACTCACTACACGACCTCGCAGGACACCGATCTCGGCAAGCTCGGCTACGAACAGGCGGCGGCTCAAACTTACGAGAAGGCGGGCATCGGCCCGAAGGACATCCAGATCGCCGAGCTCTACGACGCCTATCCGGTGTTCGCCATGATCGCGCTCGACGGGCTGAAGCTGTGCCGCGGCGAGCGCGCCGGCGCCTTCGTCGCGGCGGGCGAGACGTCGCCTGGCGGCTCCATGCCGATGACCACCAATGGCGGCATGCTTTCGCAGGGGCATACAGCTGTCGGCGGCGGTATCGCCGTGCTGGTCGAAGCCTTCCGGCAATTGATGGGCAAGGCAGGGGCGCGGCAGGTTCCGAACCTGGTCAACGCCGTCGAGACCGCGTCCGGTGGGACATGGATGGATTCGCACGTCACCGTGCTGTCGAAGGATCATTGAGCATGAGCAACGCCCCGCGCCCGCTGCCTCACCCCACCCACTGGTCCGCCGGCTACTGGCAGGCCGCCGCCGAGCGCCGCTTCGTCGTCCAGGAATGCCGCGACTGCGACCGGCCGATCATGTATCCCAAGCGCGTCTGCCCCTACTGTCTTGGTGAGAGGCTGAGCTGGCGCGCCTCGGCCGGCAAGGGCGAAATCTACGCGGTGACGACGCAGCTCGCCGGCCCGCCGACCGGCTTTGCCGACCGGCTGCCTTATGTGCTTGCCGTCATCCGCCTCGACGAGGGCGTGCAGCTGATGAGCAACATCGTTGGCGACGGCGCGCTGGAGGCGCGCATCGGCGACCGGGTCTGCGTCGACTTCGAGCCGGCCGGGGACATGGTGCTGCCGGTCTTCCGGCTCGAAAAAGCAGGGGCGACGCAATGAGCGCGGCGATGCCGGTTGCCGTCATCACGGGTGGCGCCAGGGGCATTGGCGGCACCACCGCCGCAATCCTAAAGGATCGCGGATGGAAGGTGCATTCGCTCGACCGCCATCCCAATCCCGATCCGGCGATCGTCAGCCACATCTGCGACGTCACCTCGGACAACGAGCTTCACGACCGCGCCAGCGAGATCGGCGAGATCGACGCGCTGGTCACCTGCGCCGGCATCAACCTGCGGCCCGACGACAGCCGCGCCGAACAGCTGAAGCTCGATGCCTGGCACCAAACCCTTGCCGTCAACCTGACGGGTGTGATGCTGAGCGTGCGCGCCTTCCGGCCCTCGATGCGCAGCGATGGCGCGATCGTGCTCTTGTCGAGCATCGCGGCACTGCGAGCCATGCCGCTTGCCGACGCCTATACCGCGTCGAAGGGAGCGCTGGTTGCGCTGACCCGCTCCTGGTCGGTTGACTATGGCCGTTTCGGCATCCGCGTGAATTGTATTTGCCCGGGACCGACCGCCACGGAGATGATGTCGGGCGTCATGGAAGCTTTTTCGGCCGGCCAGCAATTGCAATTGCCGCAGCAGCGCATGGCCCGGCCGGAAGAAGTGGCGAACCTCATCGCTTTCCTGGTTTCGCCGGAAGCGTCCTACATCTCCGGCGCCATCATCCCGGTCGATGGCGGGGCGGCCGCTCACAGCGCCGGCATGCCGTTTCCCAAACGGCGGGACAATAAGTAAATGCCCCTATTCAATTACCGGTTCGCGAATACTGGATGCTGACAATGTCTGCTTCGGACAAAGGCTGAGATGAGGCCTAACGTCTGAAATTGGGCGCAAAGCTGCCGTTCCGCGGAAGAAAAATGCGGTCCGCCAGTGGCTGGCGAGATGGACCTGGTCGCCAACGCGGCGGATGTCGGGCCTTACCTGCTGGAAGGGCTGAGAAACGCGGTTGGCAGCCACAGGCACGACGTGCGTGGCGTGGGACTGCTGGCCGCTGTCGAGTTCGTGCGAGACCGCGCCAACCGCGTCTTCTTCGAGACCAAAGCCTACCCGGTTTCACCAGATCGCATAGCTCGATGCATTTCCGTGGACGCCACACCATCGAGCCCAGTCGATCCATAGAGCCAGGCAATGGCGTCATACCAATCGCTCGGCGACTTCGTTCGCATGATGGCGTTGCGCAGCTGCGCATGAGCACCGGCAGGATGGTAGATATGCTGGCCGATCTCGCGCGACTGAAGCTGCACGCGCGCGGTGCGCAGCACCCGCTTGTCGTTATAAGCCGGAAGGGCCTTTTCCGAGTCCCCACCGGCTGCTTCCATCTCGGCCACAAGGCAGACTGCATCCTCCATGGCCATGCAGGCGCCTTGCGCGAAATATTGCAACATGGGATGGGCGGCGTCTCCGAGCAGGGCGACTCGGCCATCGACCCAGTTGGAAACCGGCTCGCGATCGCACAGCACCCAGAGCCTCCAGTCCCTGCCGCGCTCGATGATCTGGCGCGCCACGGGCGCGACATGGGCGAAGCCCTTGGCCACCTCCTCATGCGTCGCGGGCTTTCCGGCCACAGGCTCCGGCGCGTCATTGTGGTAGGTGACGACGAGATTGAACAGCTTCCAGCCTGACAGCGGATAGTGCACGATGTGACACTTCGGGCCTGCCCAAAGTGTTGCCGCATTCCAGCGCAGATCCTGCGGCATGTCTTCCACCGGAATGACCGAACGATAGGTCGTATGTCCGGAGACGCGCGGCGCTCCGTCCCCGACGACCTTCTTGCGAATATTCGACCACAACCCGTCTGCCCCCAGCAGCGCCGAGCCCCGAATGCGGTCGCCATTGGCCAAAACCGCGACGACTTCGGTTCCATCCTGCTCGTAGGTGCTTGCTTCGCAGCCAGTGCGCAACTCGACCAACGGGCTCTCCTCGCAGGCCCGCAGGAAAACCCCAAACAACTCGCCGCGATGAACGACGGCATAGGGGTTGCCGAAACGTTCGCGGAAGCCCTCGTCGAGGGGAATACGTGTCACCTCGTCTCCGGTGATCGCATCCATGAACCGCAGGCTGTCGATATAGACGGCCATGCCCCGCGCCATGTCGCCAACTCCGAGATAGTCGAAGGCATGGAAAGCATTGGGGCCGAGCTGGATGCCGGCGCCGATCTCCCCGAGCTGGGGAGCCTTCTCCAGAACGATGGATCGAAAACCCTTTCGGGCAAGGCCGATGGCGGTCGCAAGGCCGCCAATACCGCCGCCTGCGATGATGATGGGAAGCCGTTCGGTCATGTTGTTTCCTCCCTGAGTCTCAAATGCCGGCTCCGCGATGAAGTGCGCCGGCCTGGGCGGCTATTCGTTGTCGGGCTGGCGCGAGGGATGCGCCGCCGCGAACGCAGGTAAGGCTTCGCAAGCGGCGCGCACCGCCTTCAGGCGCGGCATGGCGGCCAAATCGACTCCGAAGCGATCGGCGGAGAAGAGC
>JAFKFE010001227.1 GCA_017308345.1 Alphaproteobacteria bacterium
GAACACCATGTCGCGCTTGTCGCCGAGCGTGGCGTTGAGATTGAAGGCGTCGCGCTCGATCACGTTGACGCCGGGGTAGAGCCGGCGCAGGTGGCGCACGAAGTCGGTCGAATATTCGACCGCGTAGAGGTTCTCCGGCTTCACGCCCTGGGCGAGGATGGCGCGGGTGATGACGCCGGTGCCGGGACCGACTTCCAATACAGGCAGGCCCGATCTCGGATTGACGATCGAAGCCATCTTGCGGGCGGTGATGGAACTGGTGGGAACGATCGAGCCGACCGTTTTCGGCTTGTCGATCCAGCCCTTGAAGAACTTCAGCTCGTCGTCGAATTTTTCGGCTAGCACTTTGCGCAACCCGGGACTACGTGCCATGCGAGTTCTCCTCAATGCTCACCCCCCGGCCCGCTACTTAGCAGTTGGGCGGGACAAGGCAAGGCATCGGTCCGGCATAAGGTGTTGATGACGCTTGGGAAGCGCCCGCATCCGAAGCGGGTGCGCGACCCCGGCACGGTCATGAGCCTTCGCCGAACGACTCGAAGAAGTCCTTCATGCGGGCGAAGAAGCCGCTCGACTGGGGAGAATTGTCCTTCGAGGAGAGCTGCTCGAACTCCTCCAGCAATTCGCGCTGGCGGCGCGTCAGGTTCTGCGGCGTCTCGACCGCCGTCTGGATGTAGAGGTCGCCGACATTGGGCTGCCGCAGCACCGGCATGCCCTTGCCCTTGAGCCGGAACTGGCGGCCGTTCTGGGTGCCCTCCGTCACCTTGACCTTGGTCTGCGTGCCGTCGAGCGTGGTGACCTCGAAGGAGCCGCCAAGGGCGGCCGTCGTCATCGAGATCGGCACCTTGCAATAGAGGTCGGCGCCGTCGCGCTGGAAGAATTCGTGCGGCTTCAC
The DNA here is from genome assembly GCA_017308345.1 of Alphaproteobacteria bacterium. GTDB lineage: Bacteria > Pseudomonadota > Alphaproteobacteria > Rhizobiales > Rhizobiaceae > Mesorhizobium. The sequence goes on from JAFKFE010001227.1 coordinate 893, forward strand.
GGCCAGGAAGATGTAGAGGTCGCCGGACGGACCGCCGCGCAGGCCGGCCTCGCCCTCATTGGCAAGCCGGATGCGTGTGCCGTCCTCAATGCCGGCCGGTATGTTGACCGACAGCGAGCGTTCCTCGGTGACGCGGCCCTGCCCGGCGCATTTCGGGCAGGGGTCCTTGATCGTCTGGCCGCGGCCCTGGCATTGCGGGCAGGTGCGCTCGATCGAGAAGAAGCCCTGCGTGGCGCGCACCTTGCCGTGGCCATGGCACATGGAGCAGGTCACCGGCTGCGTACCGGGCTTGGCGCCGGTGCCGGAGCATTCGGTGCAGGAGATGGAAGCCGGCACGCGGATCTGCGCCG
>JAFKFE010000549.1 GCA_017308345.1 Alphaproteobacteria bacterium
TCCAAGATCACCCGCTCCGGCGGCGTCGACCGGGTCATACGCGTCGAGCTCGACCCCGATCGCCTTGCGGCGCTGGGCATCAGCGCCGGCGATGTGAGCGAGACGCTGGCCTCCAACAACGTCAACCAGCCGGGCGGCCGCGCCAATATCGGCGGCCAGGAGCAGTCCGTGCGCACGCTGGCCAGCGCCACGACCGTCGAGGCCCTGGCCGATACACGCATTGCGCTGAGCGGCGTCGGCGACGTCAAGCTTTCCGACCTCGGCACCGTCGTCGACAGCTGGGAAAAGCCGCGCCAGGCCGCCTATCTCGACGGCAGGCAGGTGGTAGCCTTCAATGTCTACAGATCGGTCGGCTCGAGCGAGATCGACGTGGTCAAGGCCGCCCGCGCCGCGATCGCCGAGATGGGCGCCAAGACCACGACGGCGAAATTCACGGAAGTCACCTCCTCGTCCGGCTTCGTCCAGGAAAGCTACGATGCCGCGCTGGAGGCGCTCTGGCTCGGCGCCCTGCTCGCCATCGGCGTGGTCTGGCTGTTCCTGCGCGACATCAGGGCAACGCTGGTGTCGGCGGTGGCGATGCCGCTGTCGCTGATCCCAACCTTCGCGGTGATGGCGGCCTTCGACATCTCGCTCAACAACATCACCCTGCTGGCGCTCTCGTTGGTCGTCGGCATCCTCGTCGACGACGCCATCGTCGAGATCGAGAACATCGTGCGCCATATGCGCCAGACCGGCGTCAGCGCCTACCAGGCGGCGATCGAGGCGGCGGACGAGATCGGCCTCGCCGTAGTGGCGACCACCGCCACCATCGTCGCCGTGTTCCTCCCCGTCGCCTTCATGCCCGGCATTCCCGGCAAGTTCTTCTTTTCCTTTGCCGTCGCGGTTTGCGTGTCCGTGCTGTTTTCGCTGCTGGTGGCGCGCATGCTCACCCCGCTGATGGGCGCCTATCTGGTGCGTGCGGGCGGCCATGATGAAGACGACACGCCTGCCTGGGTGCCGACCTATCTCTGGCTGCTGCGCAAGGCGCTCGACCACCGCTGGATCACGCTCGCTGCGGGCATCGCCTTCTTCGCCGGCTCGATGATGCTGGCGACACACTTGCCGACCGAATTCATGGCGGCGGCGGATCGCGGCCGCTCGATGATCTCGGTCGAGCTGCAGCCCGGCTCGACCATCGAGCAGACCACGACGGCGGTGCAAGAGATCACCAAGCGGCTGGAGAACGAGCCGGCCGTCGACAGCGTGTTTGCCACCATCGGCACGGCCGCCTCATCCGGGGGCGGGCCGAACCAAGGCTCGAGCTCGGCCGAGGTGCGCACCGCGACCGTCACCGTCAATTTCAAGTCTCGCGCCGAACGGAGCATGAGCCATCAGCAGTTCGAGGCCGAGGCCTCGCCGAAGCTCAACGACATTCCCGGCGCGCGCATCCAGTTCGGCGCCGACGGCTTCTCCGGCGCCAAGGTGTCGATCACGCTGGTCGGCGACGACGGCCAAGCCCTCGAAAAGGCAAGCGATGCGCTGATCGACGGGATGAAGTCGGTTCCCGGACTGATCAATCCGACTTCGACCGCGGCCACCACCAAACCGGAGCTGATCGTGCGGCCCGACAGCGCCAGGGCGGCCGAGCACGGCCTCACGCCGACAGAGATCGCCGCGACGGTCAAGATCGCCACCATCGGCGACACCGACACCAGCCTAGCGAAGTTCAATCTCGGCGACCGTCAGGTCTCGATCATCGTGACCTTGCCCGATGGTGCCATCGACGATCCGGCAAAGCTCGCCATGCTGCCGCTGACCGGCACCAAGGGCACCGTTCCGCTAGGCGCCGTCGCGGATATCGGCTTCAACGCTGGCCCCAACAGCATCACGCGTGTCGACAGAAGCCGCAGCGCCACCGTCGAGGCGGACCTTTCCGGCCTGACGCTCGGCCAGGCGACCGAGGCCATCCGCGCCCTGCCCGCCATGCAAAACCTTCCAGCCGGCGTGCACGAACTGGCGCGCGGCGATGCCCAACGCATGCAGGAGCTGTTCACGGGCTTCGCCACCGCGATCGCGGCGGGCATCATCCTGATGTACCTGACGCTGGTGCTGCTCTTCCGCGGCTTCGTGCAACCGGTGACCATCCTGGTGGCGCTGCCGCTGTCGGTGGGCGGCGCGCTCGGTTTTCTGCTCATTACCGGCAAGGCGCTTGGCATCTCGCCGTTGATCGGCATACTGATGCTGATGGGCATCGCGGCCAAGAACTCGATCCTGCTCGTCGAATATGCCCTGGTCGCCGAGAAGGAGCATGGCATGAGCCGCTTCGAGGCACTGCTCGACGCCGCCCGCAAGCGGGCCCGGCCCATCGTCATGACATCGATCGCCATGGGCGCCGGCATGCTGCCGATCGCGCTTGGCATCGGCGCCGACGCGGAGACCCGGGCGCCGATGGCGATCGCCGTGATCGGCGGGCTCATCTCGTCCACCGTGCTCAGCCTTGTCTACGTGCCGGTGGTCTACACCTTCATGGACGACATCCAGCGCTTCCTTGCCCGCCATCTCGGCAAGCTGCTGGTCGAAGCGCCTGGCGCGACCGGCCAGGCGAAGACCCCAACTCCAGGGAAAGACCCAGCCAATGCATATCCAGCCTAGTCGTTCTCTGTCGCCGGCAAGGCCACGCCGCCTGTCTCCTTGGACGGGGATTCTGTGCGCCGCTGTTCTCCTTGCGGCCTGCTCGCAGGAAAAGAGCCAGGTGCCGGCGGGCATGGGCGGCGCCGGCAGGCCCGAGGTCGGCGTCGTCACGCTGCACCCGCAGTCGGTTGCGATCACCGCCGAGCTGCCCGGCCGCACGGCAGCCTCGCTCATCGCCGAGGTGCGCCCGCAGGTCGACGGCATCATCCAGCAGCGGCTGTTCCAGGAGGGCGCCGAGGTGGTGGCGGGCCAGCCGCTCTATCTCATCGACCCGGCGAGCTATCAGGCCGCCTATGACAGCGCCGTCGCGACGCAGCAGAAGGCGGAAGCCGCGGTGCCCACCGCCCAGGCCAAGTTCGACCGCTATGCAGGGCTGCTGAAGCAGAACGTCGTCTCGAAGCAGGATTACGACGATGCCGCCGCCACGCTGGCGCAGGCGCAGGCCGACGTCGCGGCGGCCAAGGCCAGCGTCGAGACGGCGCGCATCAGCCTGAACCGCACCTCGATCACCGCGCCGATCGCCGGCCGCATCGACAAATCGACATTGACGCCGGGAGCCTTGGTCACCGCCAACCAGGAGACGGTGCTGACCACCATTCGCTCGCTCGATCCCATCAATGTCGACGTCACGCAGTCGAGCACCAATCTGCTGAATTTGCGCCAGGCGATCGCCGAGGGCCGCGTGAAATTCAGCGGGTCCAATGTCAGCGTCAAGCTGAAGCTCGACAACGGCACCATCTACGCGCAGAACGGCAAGATGGAATTCACCGGCGCCAATGTCGACCAGTCCACCGGCACCTTCGCGCTCCGAGCCCAGTTTCCCAATCCCGACCGGCTGCTGCTGCCTGGCATGTATGTGCGCGCCATCGTCGAGGAAGGCGTCGCCCAGAACAGCTTCCTGGTGCCGCAGCGCGGCGTCACCCGCGACCCCAAGGGCCAGGCGACGGCCATGGTGGTCAATGCCCAGGGCAAGGTCGAGCAGCGCGTGCTCAGCGTGCGCAACAGCGTCGGCAACAACTGGCTGGTGGATTCCGGCGTCAGCGATGGCGACCGGGTCATCGTCGAAGGGCTGCAACTGGTGCGCGCCGGTGGCGACGCGACGGCGGTCGAAGTGACGATCGACGAAACGACCGGCGAGATCAAGGATCGCGAGCAAAGCTCCGCCTCGGCGGAACCCGCCGGCACCGCCAAACAGCCAGTCTCTGGCGCAACCGGGAACTGAAGCGATGTCGGCTTTCTTCATCAACCGGCCGATCTTCGCCTGGGTGATCGCCATCGTGATCATGCTGGGCGGGCTGCTGGCGCTGCAGTCGTTGCCGATCTCGCAATATCCGCAGATCGCGCCGACCACCGTCAACATCAGCGCCAGCTACCCCGGCGCAGATGCCCAGACGGTCGAGAACTCGGTGACAAAGGTCATCGAGCAGGGCATGACCGGCATCGACAACCTCGATTACATGACGGCGACGTCGACCTCGACCGGCCAGGCCTCGATCACGCTGACCTTCACCAGCGCCGCCAACGCGGACACGGCCCAGGTTCAGACGCAGAACAAGCTGCAGCTTGTACAGTCGCAGCTGCCGCAGGTCGTCCAGAGCAACGGCATTACCGTCTCCAAATCCTCGACCGGCTTCCTGATGGTCATCGGCTTCGTTTCCAGCGACGGCAAGATGAACTCGACCGATCTCGCCGACTATGTCGACAGCACCATCAACGACACGCTGAAGCGCGTCGAAGGCGTCGGCTCGACGCAGCTTTTCGGCTCGGGCTACGCGATGCGTATCTGGCTCGATCCCGACAAGCTTGCGCAATACGCTCTGATGCCGAGCGATGTGGCGACTGCGATCGAAGCGCAGAACACGCAGGTTTCGGCCGGTCAGCTCGGCGGGCTTCCGGCGCGCAAGGGCCAGCAGCTCAACGCCACGGTGACGGCCAAGAGCAGGCTGCAGACCGCCGAGCAGTTCCGCAACATCATCCTGAAAAGCAACACCGACGGCTCGCTGGTGCGGCTGAACGATGTCGCCAGGGTCGAGATCGGCGCCGAAAGCTACACCACGCAAGCCCATTACAACGGCAAGCCGGCCGCCGGCGTCGCCGTCAACCTGGCGACGGGCGCCAACGCGATCAGCACGGCCGAAGCGGTGCGCTCGACCATCAACCGCCTGAGCTCGACCTTCCCGCAAGGCGTCGAGGTCGTCTATCCCTATGACACCTCGCCCTTCGTGCGCCTGTCGATCGAGGAGGTGGTGAAGACGCTGGCCGAAGCGATCGTGCTGGTGTTCCTGGTGATGCTGCTGTTCCTGCAGAACCTGCGCGCCACCATCATCCCGACGATCGCCGTGCCCGTGGTGCTGCTCGGCACGTTCGGCGTGCTCTCCTTCTTCGGCTACTCGATCAACACGCTCACCATGTTCGCCATGGTTCTGGCCATCGGCCTGCTCGTCGACGACGCCATCGTCGTGGTCGAGAATGTCGAGCGCGTGATGCACGAGGAAGGCCTGCCACCGAAAGAGGCGACGCGCAAATCGATGAACGAGATCACCGGCGCGCTGATCGGCATCGCCACCGTGCTGTCGGCCGTGTTCGTGCCGATGGCCTTCTTCGGCGGTTCCACCGGCATCATCTACCGGCAATTCTCGGTCACCATCGTCTCGGCCATGGTGCTTTCGGTGCTGGTCGCGCTGGTGCTGACGCCGGCGCTGTGCGCCACCATCCTGCGCCCGCCAAAGGACCATGCGACGCAGAAGGGGCCGTTCGGCTGGTTCAACCGCGTCTTCGACCGCGGCACGATCGCCTATCGCGACGGCTCGCAGGGCATCATCAACCGGTCCTGGCGCTTCCTTGCCGTGTTCCTGGCCATCGTCGTCGCCATGGGCTGGATGTTTGCGCGATTGCCGAGCTCATTCCTGCCGGAAGAAGATCAGGGCATCCTGATCACCAGCGCATCGCTGCCCGTCGGCGCGACGCAGGACCGCACCGAACGTGTGCTCGCCCAGGTGACCGACCATTATCTGAACGAAGAAAAGGACGCGGTCGAAGGCGTGTTCACCGCTTCCGGCTTCGGCTTTGGCGGCGCCGGGCAGAATGTCGGCATCGCCTTCGTGCGGATGAAGGATTTCAGCCAGCGCAAGACGCCGGCTCTCGCCGCGTCGGCGGTGGCCGGCCGCGCCATGGGCGCCTTCTCCAAAATCAGGGACGCCCAGGTTTTCGCGCTCGCCCCGCCCGCCATCCAGGGTTTCGGCAACACCAACGGCTTCGATTTCTACCTGCAGGACGTCAACGGCGCCGGCCATGAGGCGCTGATCCAGACACGCAACAAGCTGCTCGGCCTTGCCGCGCAGAGCAAGCTGCTCGCCAACACGCGCCCCAACGGCCAGGAGGATCAGCCGCAATTCTCGGTCGATATCGACCAGGAAAAGGCGAGCGCGCTGGGCATCAGCCTCGCCGACATCAACAACACGCTGTCGACTGCCTGGGGCAGCGACTATGTCAACGACTTCATCGACCGCGGGCGGGTGAAGCCGGTCTATCTGCAGTCGGACGCGGGCTTCCGCATGCAGCCGGAAGATCTCGACAAATGGCAGGTCCGCAACTCCGGCGGCGTCATGGTCCCGTTCTCCGCCTTAGCCTCCAGCCACTGGACATACGGATCGCCCCGCCTCGAACGCTACAACGGCTCGGCGGCGGTCGAGATCCAGGGCGCGGCGGCAGCCGGCCAAAGCTCGGGCGCGGCCATGGACGAGATCGACAAGCTGGTCGCGCAACTGCCCGCCGGATACTCGCATGAATGGACCGGGCTGTCGCACCAGGAGAGGCTTTCCGGCAACCAGGCGATGTCGCTCTATGCGATTTCAGCGCTGGTCGTCTTCCTCTGCCTCGCCGCGCTGTACGAAAGCTGGTCGATCCCGTTCGCGGTGATGCTCTCCGTGCCGATCGGTATCTTCGGCGCGCTGGCGGCGGCGACACTCTTTGGCCAAACCAACGACGTCTATTTCAAGGTCGGTCTGCTGACGACGATCGGTCTCGCGGCCAAGAACGCCATCCTTATCGTCGAGTTCGCCATCGACCGCCAGTCGGCTGGAATGGGATTGGTCGAGGCGACGCTCGACGCGGCGCGGCAACGCCTGCGGCCGATCCTGATGACGTCGCTGGCCTTCATCCTCGGCGTCACCCCGCTCGCTATCGCCAGCGGAGCGGGCTCGGGAGCGCAGAACTCGGTCGGCATCGGCGTCATGGGCGGCATGATCGCGGCGACGGTGATCGGCGTCTTCCTCGTGCCGCTTTTGTTCGTCACGGTGCGCCGCATCTTCAAGGGCAAGGCGGCCAACGAGAATTCGGGCGGGACGCAAGCGACAGCCACTCAGGAATAAAGGTTCTCTAAAATGGTTGGTTTTGAACGCGGTCTCGCGACCGCGAAGGGGCTCCTTTTGCCCGCTTTTGCCGCTGCCCTGCTCTCGGGATGCGTCGTCGGCCCGGACTACCAGAAACCCCTGCTGGCGATGCCGGCGAACTGGAGCGGGCAGAAGGCGGCAAAGCCGGCAAAACCGGCGCAATTGTCGAAATGGTGGCAGCGCCTGCGCGATCCCGAGTTGAACGCGCTCGTGGAGGAAGCGGTTGCCGGCAACCTCGACGTCGCCACCGCCAAGGCCAAGATCCGCGAGGCGCGGGCGAGCTATCGCCAATCGGTAGGCACGTTGCTCCCATCCGCCGACGGCTCGGCCTCAGCCACCCGCAACAGGGCCTCGGCCACCTCCACCGGCACTTCGGCCAGTGAGACCTACGATCAATACCAGGCGGGCCTCGACGCCAGCTGGGAGATCGACCTCTTCGGCGCCAATCGCAGGGGCGTCGAGGCGGCGAGCTATGGGCTGGACGCATCCGAAGAGGAACTGCGTTCGACCCTTCTCACGCTGGTCGGCGATGTGACCTCGAACTATGTCCAGGCACGCGGCTACCAGGCACGCATAGCGCTCGCCCGGCGCTCTGCCGCATCGCAACGGCAAACCGCCCAGCTCACCCGCACCATGGCCTTGGCCGGCTCGGCGACCGCGGCGGATGTCGCCAAGGCGGAGGGACAGGCCAGCGGCACGGAAGCCGGCGTTCCGAGCCTGGAGGCGAGCTATGCCGAGGCCGTGCATCGCCTCTCCGTGCTGACGGGACGCCCGCCGGCGACACTCACCGATCGCCTGAAGCGCGTGACCCAGATCCCGGCGCCGCGCTTGCCGATCCCGACCGGTATTCCGGCCGACATCCTGCTCACCCGCCCGGACGTGCGCATGGCCGAGCGGCAGTATGCGCAATACACCGCCAAGATCGGCCAGGCCGAGGCGGCGCGCTATCCGAGCGTCAGCCTGACCGGCGACATCAGCACCACGTCCCTCAAGCTCGGCGATCTCGGCAAGAGTTCCACCATCGGCTGGTCGTTCGGACCGTCGCTCAGCGTGCCATTGTTCAACGCCGGTCAGTTGCAGGCGGCCGTCGACGTCGCCAGGGCCCAGCGCGACCAGTATTTCGTCGCCTACAAGGCCGCCGTGCTGACGGCGCTGGAGGACGTGGAAAACGCCACGGTCTCGCTGTCGCAGGAGCGCATCAGGAACGGCAAGCTCGCCTCTTCGGCGAAGTCCTACGGCGATGCCGCGCGGCTTGAAGGAACGCTCTACAAGGCCGGCGAGACCAGCCTTCTCGACGTGCTCGATGCCGAACGCTCGGCCTATTCAGCCGACGACTCCGTGCTGCAAAGCCGCGTTTCGATCGCCACCGACTACATAGCGCTCAACAAGGCGCTTGGCGGCGGCTGGAACGGCGCGATCGACACCGCCAGGCCCGAAATCATCGATGTCCACACCGGTCCGCGGCTGGCATCGAAGACGCAATGAGGCGAAGACCCGAAAGCCTCCGGCGGGATGTCTGTCCGCCCGTCGCGGCTCATACAAATCTCCGTGAGGCATCGCCGCAAGCAGCATCCCACTATATAACAGCGTCATCGAGGTAATGAGATGTCAAGCGCCTACGACCTTGGAACCGGCCTGGTTCGCCGCATCTATGAAAGACGCATAGATGCGCCGGCGATTCTCGATACCGGCACGCATTTTCCCAATGCGGCGAAGTTCGCCGCCGCGTGGCAGGACATCCGCGATGAAGCGCTCGCGGCAAAGCTGAACAAGGCTCCGCGCTTCCACGACATCATGCCGGAGCAAGCCGATATTTCGGCCAATGACGGGCTCGACTGGCGCATGTTCGTGCTCAAGGCCTACGACATGACCGTGCCGGAGAATCTCGCAAGGATGCCGGTTCT